>NZ_PUGA01000044.1:0-28865 GCF_003236725.1 Pantoea sp. ARC270 | reverse complement strand
GGTCAGGCAGGCGAAAACTGTGGTGTTCTGCTGCGCGGTATCAAGCGTGAAGACATCCAGCGTGGTCAGGTTCTGGCTAAGCCAGGCACCATCAAGCCACACACCCAGTTCGAGTCAGAAGTATACGTTCTGTCTAAAGACGAAGGTGGCCGCCATACTCCGTTCTTCAAGGGCTACCGTCCACAGTTCTACTTCCGTACCACTGACGTGACCGGTTCAGTAGAGCTGCCAGAAGGCGTTGAAATGGTAATGCCAGGCGACAACATCAAAATGGTTGTTACCCTGATCCACCCAATCGCAATGGACGAAGGTCTGCGCTTCGCAATCCGCGAAGGCGGCCGTACCGTTGGTGCGGGTGTTGTTGCTAAAGTTATCGCTTAATTGTGATATCTGCTGTGGTCGTGCAAACGGCCACTGCAACACAAAGAAAAGAGCACTTCGGTGCTCTTTTTTTTTGCCTGAAGAGCGTCATAACCCTGCAAAGGGTAGGTTTGTAATAAAAACGATTCGCATTTACACTATGTACAGAAAATGGTCTCGAGTGATGAAAGAATGTACGTCTGCCTGTGTAATGCCATCAGTGATAAAACCCTTCGTGAAGTAGTACGGCGCTATCAGCCCAAATCCATCCAGCAACTGCGTCATTTTGTACCGGTCGGCAAACAGTGCGGCAAATGTCTGCGCGCCGCGCGGGAAATCATGGATGAAGAGATGCAGCATCCGCCACTCTATAAAGAGATCGCCTGACACATCGCGTGTGCGAATACCCACAATATCTGTCGCGTTTTTTTGACTTCTTTTTAATCACATCTACGATCTGATAAAGCAGACGTGGAGGGTTAACAATGAAGGGCGATATCAAAATTATCAGTCATCTCAATAAACTGCTTGGAAATGAACTGGTTGCTATAAACCAGTATTTTTTGCATGCGCGGATGTTTAAAAACTGGGGGCTGATGCGCCTCAATGATGTGGAGTATCACGAATCGATCGATGAGATGAAGCATGCCGACAAGTACATTGAGCGCATTCTTTTTCTGGAAGGGATCCCGAATCTGCAGGATTTGGGCCGGCTGCGCATCGGTGAGGACGTTGAGGAAATGCTGAGTTCAGATCTCAATCTGGAGCTGGAAGGGGCCAAAGATCTTCGTGAAGCGATCGCCTATGCGGACAAAGTTCATGACTATGTCAGCCGTGACATGATGATTGAAATCCTGGCAGATGAGGAGCATCACATCGACTGGATCGAGACGGAGCTTGAGCTCATCCGGATGATGGGGATCCAGAACTACCTGCAGGCTCAGATCAAAGAAGCGTGAACCGCGTCTGCAGGACGAGAGTGACCCAGCCCGCAATGGCCAGGAAAGGGCCAAAAGGCAGCGGGCTGACGCCCTGCGTCCGGCCACGCAATTGCAGCATCAACACGCCTGCCAGCGCCAGCAGAGTGGCACCCAGTGCAATCCAGGGCAATCCCTGCCAGCCACAGCAGGCCCCCAGCGCGGCGAAAAGCTTCATATCACCATATCCCAATCCCTCATACCCCCTGACCAGTCGATAGCCCTGGGCAAGCAGCCACAGGGCAACGTAGCCCGACAGTACACCCCATATCGCCGCGGTTTCGGTACCTGCCAGTGTCGCATGAATTAACCCCAGCCAGAGCAACAGATAATTGAGCGGGTCAGGTATGCAGAGATGGCGACGGTCAATCAGGGCCACCATCATCAACAGAGAGGCCGCCATAAGAATAAACAGCGCATCAGTCAGGCTATCGAAGCTTAGCAGTACAAGCAGGCTCAGGCTGGCAACCAGCCATTCCATGACCACACTCTCTGCGCTAAATGAGTAAGAGCAGAAGCGACAACGGCCTTTTAAGGCAGCCCAGCTGATCAGCGGCAGCGTATCGCGCCATAACAGAGGCTGGCGGCAGTGGGGACAGTGCGAGCCGGGAAAACAGAGCGCGGCACACCACTGGGTGGGAGAAAGGGCAGGGGTGAAGCGCGCGCAGGCCAGCGAAAGAAAGCTGCCCAGCGCAGCTCCCCCAGCCAGGGCGGCTAACTGAATCAGGATTAAGGTCATCTTCGGGCTCCGGCTAAACGGTCGGCCATACTTTCACCGCTTTTACACTCTGTGTCGCCCGTGTATGCCAGCTTGCGGAACCCTGTTCACAACCTGATTCACCCCCTTTCAGTCATGAGACAGGCCTGTGCGATGTATGCCCCAGGACCCGGCCACTAATTAACAGCGAAAATGCCAGCACGGGTTGCTTCCTGAACAGAATTACGTATAATGCGCGGGCCTGCAGATATTGCAGGCGCGATTCGAGCAGAATCGCAGACGGCTGACCGTTAGGCCGCCTGACAATACTCCCAATTGGGGAGTTATATGCTGAACGATTACACTCTCCCATCAATCGTAATGGGTTCGAGTAGTAATTTTTTTCGTCTATAAAAAGTTTGGAGCTCTGGTCTCATGCAGAACCAAAGAATCCGTATCCGTCTTAAAGCGTTTGATCATCGTCTGATCGATCAATCAACCGCGGAAATCGTTGAGACTGCCAAGCGCACTGGTGCGCAGGTTCGTGGTCCAATCCCGCTGCCAACCCGCAAAGAGCGTTTTACCGTTCTGATCTCTCCGCACGTCAACAAAGATGCGCGTGATCAGTACGAAATCCGCACTCACAAGCGTCTGGTAGACATCGTTGAGCCAACCGAAAAAACGGTTGATGCTCTGATGCGTCTGGATCTGGCTGCCGGTGTTGACGTGCAGATCAGCCTGGGTTAATCAGGTCATCGAGCGATTGAGAGGTTGAAACAATGATTGGTTTAGTCGGTAAAAAAGTGGGTATGACCCGCATCTTCACTGAAGATGGCGTTTCTATCCCAGTAACCGTAATCGAAGTTGAAGCGAACCGCGTTACTCAGGTCAAAGGCCTGGAGAACGATGGTTACCAGGCAATTCAGGTTACCACCGGTGCTAAAAAAGCAAACCGTGTGACCAAACCTGAAGCTGGTCATTTTGCTAAAGCTGGCGTTGAAGCTGGCCGTGGCCTGTGGGAATTCCGCACCGCTGAAGGTGACGAGTATTCTGTAGGTCAGAGCATCAGCGTTGAAATTTTCGCTGACGTTAAAAAAGTAGACGTAACTGGCACCTCTAAAGGTAAAGGTTTCGCCGGTACCGTTAAGCGCTGGAACTTCCGTACCCAGGACGCTACTCACGGTAACTCCTTGTCTCACCGCGTTCCGGGTTCTATCGGTCAGAACCAGACTCCGGGCAAAGTGTTCAAAGGCAAGAAAATGGCAGGTCAGCTGGGTAATGAGCGCGTAACAGTTCAGAGCCTGGACGTAGTACGTGTTGACGCTGAGCGCAACCTGCTGCTGGTTAAAGGTGCAGTTCCCGGTGCTACCGGTAGCGACCTGATCGTTAAACCAGCTGTGAAGGCGTAAGGGGATAGCAATGGAATTAGTATTGAAAGACGCGCAGAGCGCGCTGACTGTTTCCGAAACTACCTTCGGTCGTGATTTCAACGAAGCGCTGGTTCACCAGGTTGTTGTTGCTTACGCATCAGGCGCCCGCCAGGGAACTCGCGCGCAGAAAACTCGCGCTGAAGTAACCGGTTCAGGCAAAAAGCCATGGCGTCAGAAAGGCACCGGCCGTGCGCGTTCAGGTTCTGTGAAGAGCCCGATCTGGCGTTCAGGTGGCGTGACCTTTGCTGCTAAGCCACAAGACCACAGTCAAAAAGTTAACAAAAAGATGTACCGCGGCGCGCTGAAAAGCATCCTGTCCGAACTGGTACGTCAGGACCGTCTGATCGTTGTCGAATCATTTGCTGTAGAAGCGCCGAAAACCAAGCTGCTGGTACAGAAACTGAAAGACATGGCGCTGGAAGACGTGCTGATCATCACCGGCGAACTGGATGAGAATCTGTTCCTGGCTGCGCGTAACCTGTACAAGGTTGACGTGCGTGATGCATCTGGTATCGATCCAGTTAGCCTGATCGCCTTCGACAAAGTCGTTATGACTGCTGATGCAGTTAAGCAAGTTGAGGAGATGCTGGCATGATCCGTGAAGAACGTCTGCTGAAAGTACTGCGCGCGCCGCACGTATCTGAAAAAGCATCTAGCGCGATGGAAAAAACCAATACCATCGTTCTCAAAGTTGCTAATGACGCGACCAAAGCAGAGATCGTTGCTGCTGTTGAGAAACTGTTCGAAGTAGAAGTTAAAGACGTAAACACCCTGGTTGTTAAGGGCAAAGTTAAGCGTCAAGGACAGCGTATCGGTCGTCGTAGCGACTGGAAAAAAGCTTACGTCACCCTGAAAGAAGGCCAGAATCTGGACTTCGCTGGCGGCGCTGAGTAAGTCGGAGGAGAAAGACAATGGCAGTTGTTAAATGTAAACCGACATCTCCGGGTCGTCGCCATGTAGTTAAAGTGGTAAACGCGGAGCTGCACAAGGGCAAACCATTTGCCCCGCTGGTAGAAAAAAACAGCAAATCCGGTGGCCGTAACAACAATGGTCGTATCACTACCCGTCATATCGGTGGTGGTCACAAGCAGGCTTATCGTATTGTTGACTTCAAACGCAACAAAGACGGTATCCCGGCAGTTGTTGAACGTCTTGAGTACGATCCGAACCGCTCTGCGAACATCGCACTGGTTCTGTACAAAGACGGCGAACGCCGTTACATCCTGGCCCCTAAAGGCCTGAAAGCCGGCGACCAGATTCAGTCTGGCGTTGATGCTGCGATCAAAGCAGGTAACACACTGCCGATGCGTAACATCCCGGTGGGTTCAACCGTGCATAACGTAGAAATGAAACCAGGCAAAGGCGGTCAGATTGCTCGCTCAGCCGGTGCTTACGTGCAGATCGTTGCGCGTGAAGGTTCTTACGTTACCCTGCGTCTGCGTTCAGGTGAAATGCGTAAAGTCGAGTCTGACTGCCGCGCAACACTGGGCGAAGTCGGCAACGCTGAGCATATGCTGCGCGTTCTGGGTAAAGCTGGTGCAGCCCGTTGGCGTGGTGTTCGTCCGACCGTTCGTGGTACCGCGATGAACCCAGTTGATCACCCGCACGGTGGTGGTGAAGGTCGTAACTTTGGTAAGCACCCGGTTTCTCCGTGGGGCGTTCAGACCAAAGGTAAGAAGACCCGTAGCAACAAGCGTACTGATAAATTTATCGTACGTCGCCGTAGCAAATAATATTAGAGGATAAGCCATGCCACGTTCTCTCAAGAAAGGTCCTTTTATTGACCTGCACTTGCTGAAGAAGGTAGAGAAAGCGGTGGAAAGCGGTGACAAGAAGCCTTTGCGCACTTGGTCCCGTCGTTCAACGATCTTTCCTAACATGATCGGTTTGACCATCGCTGTCCATAATGGTCGTCAGCACGTTCCTGTCTTTGTTTCCGACGAAATGGTTGGTCACAAACTGGGTGAATTCGCGCCGACACGTACTTATCGCGGTCACGCGGCTGATAAAAAAGCCAAGAAGAAATAAGTAGGAGGAAGAGATGGAAACTTTAGCTCAACATCGCCACGCTCGTTCTTCTGCTCAGAAGGTTCGCCTTGTTGCTGACCTGATTCGCGGTAAGAAAGTGTCGCAGGCACTGGACATTTTGACCTACACCAACAAGAAAGCGGCTGTACTGGTCAAGAAAGTTCTGGAATCTGCCATTGCTAACGCCGAACACAACGATGGCGCTGATATCGACGATCTGAAAATCACGAAAATTTTCGTTGATGAAGGTCCGACCATGAAACGCATTATGCCGCGTGCCAAAGGTCGTGCAGATCGCATCCTGAAGCGCACCAGCCACATTACTGTGGTTGTGTCCGATCGCTGAGACTCTGGAGACTAGCAATGGGTCAGAAAGTACATCCTAATGGTATTCGCCTGGGTATTGTAAAACCATGGAACTCTACCTGGTTTGCGAACACCAAAGAATTCGCTGACAACCTGGACAGCGATTTTAAAGTCCGTCAGTTTTTGACTAAAGAACTGGCTAAAGCGTCTGTCTCTCGTATCGTTATCGAGCGTCCAGCTAAGAGCATCCGTGTGACTATTCACACCGCTCGTCCTGGCATCGTTATCGGTAAGAAAGGCGAAGACGTAGAAAAACTGCGCACGGTCGTCGCGAACATCGCTGGCGTTCCTGCACAGATCAATATCGCCGAAGTCCGCAAGCCGGAACTGGACGCAAAACTGGTTGCTGACAGCATCACTTCACAGCTGGAGCGTCGTGTGATGTTCCGTCGTGCTATGAAGCGTGCGGTTCAGAACGCCATGCGTCTTGGCGCGAAGGGTATTAAAGTCGAAGTTAGCGGCCGTCTGGGCGGCGCCGAGATCGCACGTACCGAATGGTATCGTGAAGGTCGCGTACCGTTGCACACACTGCGTGCTGACATTGACTACAACACCTCTGAAGCGCACACCACTTATGGTGTAATCGGCGTTAAGGTATGGATCTTCAAAGGTGAGATCCTGGGTGGTATGGCTGCTGTTGAACAACCGGAACCGGCTGCTCAACCTAAAAAGCAGCAGCGTAAAGGCCGTAAGTAAGGAGAGTCGCTGATGTTACAACCAAAGCGTACAAAATTCCGTAAGGTGCACAAAGGCCGCAACCGCGGTCTGGCGCAGGGTACGGATGTTAGCTTCGGTACTTTCGGTCTGAAAGCTGTTGGCCGTGGTCGTCTGACTGCTCGTCAGATCGAAGCAGCACGTCGTGCTATGACCCGTGCAGTTAAGCGTCAAGGTAAGATCTGGATCCGAGTATTCCCGGACAAACCGATCACCGAGAAGCCGCTGGAAGTGCGTATGGGTAAAGGTAAGGGTAACGTTGAGTATTGGGTTGCCCTGATCCAGCCTGGTAAAGTCCTGTATGAAATGGACGGCGTACCAGAAGAGCTGGCCCGTGAAGCATTCAAGCTGGCAGCAGCAAAACTGCCTATCAAAACCACCTTTGTAACTAAGACGGTGATGTAATGAAAGCAACTGAGCTGCGTGAAAAAAGCGTTGAAGAGCTGAACACTGAGCTGCTTAATCTGCTGCGTGAGCAATTTAACCTGCGCATGCAGGCAGCATCTGGCCAACTGCAGCAGACTCATCTGCTGAAACAGGTTCGCCGTGATGTTGCACGCGTTAAGACTTTACTGACTGAGAAGGCGGGTTCGTAATGACCGATAAAATCCGTACTCTGCAGGGTCGTGTAGTAAGTGACAAAATGCAGAAATCTGCAGTTGTTGCTATCGAACGTTTCGTGAAACACCCGATCTACGGCAAATTCATTAAGCGTACGACCAAGCTGCACATCCATGACGAGAACAATGAATGTGGAATCGGCGACGTGGTAGAAATCCGCGAATGCCGTCCACTGTCCAAGACTAAATCCTGGACCCTGGTTCGCGTAATTGAGAAAGCCGTTCTGTAATCAGAACCGTTTTTTCTGAGGAAACCCTCTGCTTCGGCAGGGGGTTTTTTTTTGCCTCTGCCCCGGGATTGATCCATTTGTGTCCCCGGCCATGCAGATTTGATAGTGCGCACAAATTCGACAGTTTCCCGGCGGTAAGCTGCGACTCTTCAGGCGGTCTGGCCTGAATGCATCGGGCTGAACAGGCCGGTGTCGTCATAACTGTACAAGGAAATGTGCCGTGAAAATGGAGAGTCCCGATCGCTTACGGCGGTCACTGTTGAAATTACCTTTGTTTGCTGCGTTACCTGCTATTAGCTCTGCCAAAAGCTTGCCGCTATTATCGGAAAGCACACAATATCAACCTACAGGCAATAGCATGGAACGAACTCTGTTACTGAAGAACGCCGACTGTGTAGTTTGCATGGATGCTGACCGTCGGGAAATTCGCAACGCCTCTGTTCTGATCAAAGGAAATCAGATCATGGCGGTCGGAGAAGCCGGAGCACTACCCGATAGCGCGGATGAGGTTATCGACCTGCGTGGGCACATTGTGATTCCGGGTCTGATCAATACGCATCACCATATGTATCAGAGCCTGACCCGCGCCATTCCGGCTGTGCAGAATGGCGAACTCTTTAACTGGCTGACTCACCTCTATCCTCTCTGGCAGAACCTGACACCTGAGATGATTCGTATCTCAACGCAGGTGTCGATGGCTGAACTGATACTCTCTGGCTGCACGACCACCAGTGATCATCTCTATGTCTATCCAAATGGCTGTCAGCTTGATGACAGTATTGAGGCTGCTGCCGTTATGGGAATGCGTTTCCATGCAAGCCGGGGCAGTATGAGCGTGGGGAAATCACGGGGCGGCTTACCGCCCGATAGCCTGGTGGAGAATGAAGCGGCAATTCTTAAAGATACGCAGCGGGTCATTGAGCGCTATCACGATGATAGCCATGGTTCAATGCTACGCATCGTGGTGGCTCCCTGTTCGCCATTCTCCGTCAGCCGGGAGCTGATGAAGCAGTCCGCCGCACTGGCCCGCAGTTTCAGCGTCTCGATGCACACGCATCTGGCAGAGAACGACAGCGACATCCGCTACAGTCGCGAAAAGTTTAATATGACTCCTGCGCAGTATGTTGAGGACCTCGGCTGGGTTGGCCAGGATGTCTGGCATGCTCACTGCGTCAAACTCGATCCACAGGGTATTGAACTCTTTGCCCGCACCGGAACGGGCATTGCCCATTGTCCCTGCTCAAATATGCGGCTCGGCTCAGGCATCGCCCCGATACGCCATATGTGCGATGCCGGTGTGCATGTCGGTCTCGGCGTGGATGGCTCTGCCTCCAATGACAGCTCAGATATGATGGCCGAGGTTCGTCAGGCGATGCTGCTACAGCGTGTCGGGTTTGGCCCGGATGCCATGACCGCACGGCAGGCTCTGGAGCTGGCAACGCTGGGCAGTGCAAAAGTGCTTAACCGTAATGATGTGGGGGCTGTTGCGCCTGGCATGATGGCTGACCTGGCGGTGTTTGACCTGAATCGGCCAGGCCTGGCTGGGGCAGGGCACGATCCGGTCGCCGCCCTGGTGTTCTGTAATCCGGGACAGGTTGCTTACAGCATCATTAACGGACAAGTCCGGGTACGTAAAGGAGAACTGGCCGGAATTGAACTGCCAGCGCTGCTGCGTCAGCACAACCAGCTGGCCACAAAACTGGCAGGCTGAGACAGAAGGGCACTTTATTTGGGGATCGACGAAAAATAAGGCAGATTACATTTGCTACTGTTCGCACTATTCCCTAGAATACGCCCTCCCTGTCATCAGGGAAAATCAGCGGCTCGATTGAGAGCCGTTTATTTTTTCTACCCATCTGTGAGAACCGGTGTTACAATGCCGCGCCCTCAATTATGGGGCTTTCTAACGACCTGAGGTTTAGGTCCCGAAGTAGTAGTTGACATTAGCGGAGCACTAAAATGATCCAAGAACAGACTATGCTGAACGTCGCCGACAACTCCGGTGCACGTCGCGTAATGTGTATCAAGGTTCTGGGTGGCTCGCACCGTCGCTACGCAGGCGTCGGTGACATCATCAAAGTTACCATCAAGGAAGCAATTCCTCGTGGTAAAGTCAAAAAAGGTGATGTCCTGAAGGCGGTAGTGGTGCGCACCAGGAAGGGTGTTCGTCGCCCGGACGGTTCTGTCATTCGCTTCGATGGTAATGCATGCGTTATTCTGAACAATAACAGTGAGCAGCCTATCGGTACGCGTATTTTTGGGCCGGTAACTCGTGAACTTCGTACTGAAAAGTTCATGAAAATTATCTCTCTGGCACCAGAAGTACTCTAAGGAGCGAACAATGGCAGCTAAAATCCGTCGTAACGACGAAGTTATCGTGTTGACCGGTAAAGATAAAGGTAAGCGCGGTAAGGTAAAGAATGTCCTGTCTTCTGGTAAGGTCATCGTTGAAGGTATCAACCTGGTGAAGAAACATCAGAAGCCGGTTCCGGCTCTGAACCAGCCAGGTGGCATCGTTGAAAAAGAAGCTGCTATTCAGGTTTCTAACGTTGCACTGTTCAACGCGGCAACTGGTAAGGCTGACCGTGTAGGCTTTAGATTCGAAGACGGCAAAAAAGTCCGTTTCTTCAAGTCTAACAGCGAAACTATCAAGTAATTTGGAGTAGTACGATGGCGAAACTGCATGATTACTACAAAGACGAAGTAGTCCAGAAACTCATGACAGAGTTTGGCTACAATTCTGTCATGCAAGTCCCTCGGGTCGAGAAGATCACCCTGAACATGGGTGTTGGTGAAGCGATCGCTGACAAGAAACTGCTGGATAACGCAGCAGCTGACCTGGCAGCAATCTCCGGTCAAAAACCGCTGGTCACCAAAGCACGCAAATCAGTTGCAGGCTTCAAAATCCGTCAGGGCTATCCGATCGGCTGTAAAGTAACTCTGCGTGGCGAGCGCATGTGGGAGTTCTTTGAGCGTCTGGTCACCATTGCTGTTCCACGTATCCGTGACTTCCGTGGCTTGTCCGCTAAGTCATTCGATGGTCGTGGCAACTACAGCATGGGTGTACGTGAGCAGATCATCTTCCCAGAAATCGACTACGACAAAGTCGATCGCGTTCGTGGTTTGGATATCACCATTACCACTACTGCGAAATCTGATGATGAAGGCCGTGCTCTGCTGGCTGCCTTTGACTTCCCGTTCCGTAAGTAAGGTAGGGTTACTTAATGGCTAAGCAATCTATGAAAGCACGTGAAGTTAAACGTGCAAAATTAGCAGACAAATTCTTCGCTAAACGCGCTGAACTGAAAGCGATCATCTCTGATGTGAACGCTTCCGACGAAGACCGTTGGGATGCTGTTCTGAAGCTGCAGAGTCTGCCGCGTGATTCCAGCCCTTCACGTCAGCGTAACCGCTGCCGTCAAACAGGTCGTCCGCACGGTTTCCTGCGGAAGTTTGGGTTGAGCCGTATCAAGGTCCGCGAAGCCGCCATGCGCGGTGAAATCCCGGGCCTGAAAAAGGCTAGCTGGTAATTGTCACCAATTGAATCACGGGAGTAACACAGATGAGCATGCAAGATCCGATCGCGGATATGCTGACCCGTATCCGTAACGGTCAGGCCGCGAACAAAGTTGCGGTCACCATGCCTTCCTCCAAGCTGAAATTGGCAATTGCCAACGTTCTGAAGGAAGAAGGTTATATTGAAGATTTCAAAATCGAAGGCGACATCAAGCTGGAACTGGAACTGACTCTTAAGTATTTCCAGGGTAAAGCTGTTGTAGAAAGCATTCAGCGAGTAAGCCGTCCTGGCCTGCGCATCTATAAGAAAAAAGATGAGCTGCCAAAGGTAATGGCTGGTATGGGCATCGCTGTAGTTTCTACATCCAAAGGTGTCATGACTGATCGTGCAGCGCGCCAGGCTGGTCTTGGTGGCGAAATTATCTGCTACGTAGCGTAATCGGAGGATACATATGTCTCGTGTTGCTAAAGCACCTGTCGTTGTTCCTGCCGGCGTAGAGGTAAAACTCGACGGTCAGGTAATTTCGATTAAAGGTAAAAACGGCGAGCTGACTCGTACTATCAATGATGCTGTTGAAGTTAAGCATGCTGACAACGCTCTGACTTTCGCTCCGCGCGAAGGTTTCGTTGACGGCTGGGCGCAGGCGGGTACTTCTCGCGCGCTGCTGAACGCAATGGTTATCGGTGTTACCGAAGGCTTCACTAAGAAGCTGCAGCTGGTTGGTGTAGGTTATCGTGCTGCCGTTAAAGGCGATATGGTTAACCTGTCACTGGGCTTTTCTCATCCAGTCGATCACCAGCTGCCCGCGGGTATCACTGCAGAATGCCCAACTCAGACTGAGATCGTGCTGAAAGGCGCTGATAAGCAGCTGATTGGTCAGGTTGCAGCAGACCTGCGCGCCTACCGTCGTCCTGAGCCTTATAAAGGCAAGGGTGTCCGTTACGCCGACGAAGTCGTGCGTACCAAAGAGGCTAAGAAGAAGTAAGGTAACACTATGGATAAGAAATCTGCTCGTATCCGTCGTGCGACCCGTGCACGTCGCAAGCTCAAAGAGCTGGGTGCTACTCGCCTGGTGGTACATCGTACCCCGCGTCATATTTACGCACAGGTAATCGCCCCGAACGGTTCCGAAGTTCTGGTCGCTGCTTCTACTGTAGAAAAAGCTATCACTGAACAACTGAAGTATACCGGTAATAAAGAAGCCGCAGCTGCAGTAGGTAAAGCTATCGCAGAACGCGCAATCGAAAAAGGCATCACAGGTGTTTCTTTCGACCGTTCCGGTTTCCAATATCATGGTCGCGTCCAGGCACTGGCAGATGCTGCCCGTGAAGCTGGCCTTCAGTTCTAAGGTAGAGGTCTAAGATGGCACACATCGAGAAACAAGCTGGCGAACTGCAGGAAAAACTGATCGCGGTAAACCGTGTTTCTAAAACTGTTAAAGGTGGTCGTATTTTCTCCTTCACAGCACTGACTGTGGTAGGCGATGGTAACGGTCGCGTAGGTTTTGGTTACGGTAAAGCGCGTGAAGTTCCAGCAGCGATCCAGAAAGCGATGGAGAAAGCCCGTCGCAACATGGTTAACGTCGCGCTGACCAACGGCACCCTGCAGCACCCTGTTAAAGGTGCACACACGGGTTCCCGCGTGTTCATGCAGCCGGCTTCAGAAGGTACCGGTATCATCGCCGGTGGTGCAATGCGCGCCGTTCTGGAAGTCGCTGGAGTTCATAACGTACTGGCAAAAGCCTATGGTTCTACTAACCCGATTAACGTGGTTCGTGCAACTATCGACGGCCTGGGCAATATGAAATCTCCGGAAATGGTCGCTGCTAAGCGTGGTAAATCCGTTGAAGAAATTCTGGGGTAATCACGATGGCTAAGACTATTAAAATCACTCAAACCCGTAGTTCAATCGGCCGCTTGCCTAAGCATAAAGCCACTCTGGTTGGCCTGGGTCTGCGTCGTATTGGTCATACCGTAGAGCGTGAAGACACGCCAGCTGTACGCGGCATGGTCAACGCGGTTTCCTACATGGTTAAAGTGGAGGAGTAAGAGATGCGTTTAAATACTCTGTCTCCGGCCGAAGGGTCTAAGCACGCTACTAAGCGTCTGGGTCGTGGTATCGGTTCTGGCCTCGGAAAAACCGGTGGTCGTGGTCACAAAGGTCAGAACTCACGTTCTGGCGGTGGCGTACGTCGCGGTTTCGAAGGTGGTCAGATGCCTCTGTACCGTCGTCTGCCGAAGTTCGGTTTCACCTCTCGCAAAGCAATGATCACTACAGAGATTCGTCTGTCTGATCTGGCGAAAGTTGAAGGCGGTATCGTCGACCTGAACGCGCTGAAAGCAGCCAACATTGTCGGTGTTCAGATTGAATTCGTTAAAGTAATTCTGTCTGGTGAAGTTTCTGCACCGGTAACGGTTCGCGGCCTGCGTGTCACCAAAGGTGCTCGTGCTGCAATCGAAGCTGCTGGCGGTAAAATCGAGGAATAAGTAGCAGATGGCTAAACAACCGGGATTAGATTTTCAAAGCGCCAAAGGCGGCTTTGGTGAGCTGAAACGCAGACTTCTGTTTGTCATCGGCGCACTGATTGTCTTCCGTATTGGCTCTTTTATTCCAATCCCTGGTATTGATGCCACTGTACTTGCCAAACTGCTTGAGCAACAGCGTGGCACCATCATTGAAATGTTTAACATGTTCTCTGGTGGTGCTCTCAGCCGTGCTTCTATTTTCGCACTGGGCATCATGCCGTATATCTCGGCATCGATCATTATCCAGTTATTAACGGTGGTTCATCCAGCGTTAGCGGAAATTAAGAAAGAAGGGGAGGCTGGCCGTCGTAAGATTAGCCAGTACACCCGATACGGTACGTTGGTATTGGCCATATTCCAGTCGATCGGTATTGCTACCGGTCTGCCGAATATGCCAGGGATGCAGGGTCTGGTGATGAATCCGGGCTTTGCGTTCTACTTTACCGCTGTTGTGAGTCTGGTCTCAGGAACAATGTTCCTGATGTGGCTGGGCGAACAGATTACTGAGCGGGGTATCGGTAACGGTATTTCGATCATTATCTTCGCAGGTATTGTTGCGGGTCTTCCGCCGGCCATTGGCCATACCATCGAGCAAGCGCGGCAAGGCGACCTGCACTTCCTTCTGTTGCTGTTGGTTGCAGTACTCGTATTCGCAGTGACCTACTTTGTTATTTTCGTTGAACGTGGACAGCGCCGCATTGTGGTGAACTACGCAAAACGTCAGCAGGGTCGTCGCGTTTACGCTGCACAGAGCACACATTTACCGTTGAAAGTGAATATGGCGGGTGTTATCCCGGCTATTTTTGCTTCCAGCATTATTCTGTTCCCGGCAACGATTGCATCGTGGTTTGGGGGCGGTACCGGTTGGAACTGGCTGACAACAATTTCGCTGTATTTGCAGCCAGGACAGCCGCTTTATGTGCTACTCTATGCGACTGCAATCATCTTCTTCTGTTTCTTCTATACGGCGTTGGTTTTCAACCCACGTGAAACAGCAGATAACCTGAAGAAGTCTGGTGCATTCGTACCGGGAATTCGTCCGGGAGAGCAAACGGCGAAGTATATTGATAAAGTAATGACGCGTTTGACCTTAATCGGCGCCCTGTACATTACTTTTATCTGCCTTATCCCGGAGTTCATGCGTGATGCGATGAAGGTTCCCTTCTACTTTGGCGGTACATCACTGCTTATCGTAGTTGTCGTCATCATGGACTTTATGGCTCAAGTGCAAACTCTGATGATGTCCAGTCAGTACGAGTCGGCACTGAAGAAAGCTAACCTGAAAGGCTACGGCCGTTAATTCAGTTGGTTGAGAAGTTACGGAGAGTAAAAATGAAAGTTCGTGCTTCCGTCAAGAGATTATGTCGTAACTGCAAAATCATTCGTCGCGACGGTGTCGTACGTGTGATCTGCAGCGCCGAGCCAAAGCATAAACAGCGCCAAGGCTGATTTTGTCACATATTTTTCTTGCAAAGTCGGGTTGAGCTGGCTAGATTAGCCAGCCAATCTTTTGTATGTCAGTACGTTTCCATTTGAGTATCCTGAAAACGGGCTTTTCAGCATGGGACGTGCTTGTTTAATTATAGGAGTGCATAGTGGCCCGTATAGCAGGCATTAACATTCCTGATCAAAAACATACCGTTATCGCATTAACTTCGATCTTCGGTATCGGTAAAACCCGTTCAAAAGCCATCTGCGCTTCAACGGGCATTGCTGAAAATGTTAAGATCAGTGAGCTGTCTGAAGAACAAATTGATCAGCTGCGTGATGCAGTTGCGAAATTCGTTGTTGAAGGTGATCTGCGCCGTGAAATCACCCTGAGCATCAAGCGTCTTATGGACCTTGGTTGCTACCGTGGTTTGCGCCATCGTCGTGGTCTTCCGGTTCGCGGTCAGCGTACCAAGACCAACGCACGTACCCGTAAGGGTCCGCGTAAACCGATCAAGAAATAATCGGGGTGAGTAAATAATGGCAAAGGCACCAGTTCGTGCACGCAAGCGTGTAAGAAAACAAGTCTCAGATGGCGTGGCTCATGTCCATGCTTCTTTTAACAACACCATCGTTACCATTACTGATCGTCAGGGTAACGCACTGGGTTGGGCAACCGCCGGTGGTTCCGGTTTCCGCGGTTCACGTAAATCCACTCCGTTTGCTGCTCAGGTCGCTGCAGAGCGCTGTGCAGAAGCGGTAAAAGATTACGGAATTAAGAATCTGGAAGTTATGGTAAAGGGTCCGGGTCCAGGTCGCGAATCTACGATTCGTGCTTTGAACGCCGCTGGTTTCCGCATCACGAATATTACTGATGTGACTCCGATCCCTCATAACGGTTGTCGTCCGCCGAAAAAACGTCGCGTATAACGCCCGTTTTTTTAGGATAGTTGGAGAAAGAAAATGGCAAGATATTTGGGTCCTAAGCTCAAGCTGAGCCGTCGTGAGGGCACTGACTTATTCCTTAAGTCTGGCGTTCGCGCGATTGATTCCAAGTGTAAAATTGAACAAGCCCCTGGTCAGCATGGTGCGCGTAAACCGCGTCTGTCTGATTACGGCGGTCAGTTACGTGAGAAGCAGAAAGTTCGTCGTATCTACGGCGTGCTGGAGCGTCAGTTCCGTAACTATTACAAAGAAGCAGCTCGTCTGAAAGGCAACACCGGTGAAAACCTGTTGGCTCTGCTGGAAGGTCGTCTGGACAACGTAGTTTATCGTATGGGCTTCGGTGCCACGCGTGCAGAAGCACGTCAGCTGGTTAGCCACAAGTCTGTTCTGGTAAACGGCCGCGTTGTTAACATCGCTTCTTATCAGGTATCTCCGAATGATGTCGTTAGCATCCGTGAGAAAGCCAAAAAGCAATCTCGCGTGAAGGCCGCTCTGGAGCTGGCTGAGCAGCGTGAAAAGCCAACCTGGCTGGAAGTTGATGCGACTAAGATGGAAGGTGTGTTCAAGCGTATTCCTGAACGTACTGATCTGTCTGCGGACATTAACGAACACCTGATCGTCGAGCTTTACTCCAAGTAAAGCTTAGTACCAAAGAGAGGACACAATGCAGGGTTCTGTGACAGAGTTTCTAAAACCGCGCCTGGTAGATATCGAGCAAGTGAGTTCGACGCACGCCAAGGTGACCCTTGAGCCTTTAGAGCGTGGCTTTGGCCATACTCTTGGTAACGCACTGCGCCGTATTCTGCTTTCATCCATGCCGGGTTGCGCGGTGACCGAGGTTGAAATTGATGGTGTACTTCATGAGTACAGCACCAAAGAGGGCGTACAGGAAGATATCCTGGAAATCCTGCTCAACCTGAAAGGGCTGGCGGTAAGAGTTCAGGGTAAAGATGAAGTTATTCTGACCCTGAATAAATCTGGCATTGGCCCTGTGACTGCAGCCGACATTACCCATGATGGTGATGTCGAAATCGTCAAGCCTCAGCATGTCATCTGCCATCTGACCGATGAGAACGCGGCTATCAGCATGCGTATCAAAGTTCAGCGTGGTCGTGGCTATGTGCCGGCTTCTGCCCGAATTCATTCGGAAGAAGATGAGCGCCCAATCGGCCGCCTGTTAGTTGACGCTTGCTACAGCCCTGTAGACCGTATCGCCTACAATGTTGAAGCAGCGCGTGTAGAGCAGCGCACCGACCTGGACAAGCTGGTCATCGAAATGGAAACCAACGGCACAATCGATCCTGAAGAGGCGATTCGTCGTGCGGCGACCATTCTGGCTGAACAACTTGAAGCTTTCGTTGACTTACGTGATGTACGTCAGCCGGAAGTTAAAGAAGAGAAACCAGAATTCGATCCGATCCTGCTGCGCCCTGTTGACGATCTGGAATTGACTGTCCGCTCTGCTAACTGCCTTAAGGCAGAAGCTATCCACTACATCGGTGATCTGGTACAGCGTACCGAGGTTGAGCTGCTTAAAACGCCTAACCTGGGTAAAAAATCTCTTACTGAGATTAAAGATGTGCTCGCTTCACGTGGTCTGTCTCTGGGCATGCGCCTTGAGAACTGGCCACCGGCAAGCATTGCTGATGAATAAACCGATCACAGGTTAAGGTTTCACTGAGAAGGATAAGGTCATGCGCCATCGTAAGAGTGGTCGTCAACTGAACCGCAACAGCAGCCATCGTCAGGCTATGTTCCGCAACATGGCCGGTTCTCTGGTTCGTCATGAGATCATCAAAACGACTCTGCCGAAAGCCAAAGAACTGCGTCGCGTAGTTGAGCCGCTGATTACTCTTGCCAAGACCGACAACGTAGCTAATCGTCGTCTGGCATTCGCCCGTACTCGTGATAACGAGATCGTGGCAAAACTGTTTAATGAGCTGGGCCCGCGTTTTGCGAGCCGTGCTGGTGGTTACACTCGTATTCTGAAGTGTGGCTTCCGTGCTGGTGACAACGCTCCGATGGCTTACATCGAGCTGGTTGATCGTCCAGAAGCTCAAGCAGAAGCAGCCGCAGAGTAATCTGCAGCAACGTAAAAAACCCGCTTCGGCGGGTTTTTTATTGCCTGAAATTCGCTACCTTAGAATGACGCTTCTATTTTTGAGGGCATCTGTTATGTGGCTGGTAGACGAACTTGCTGAACAGCACATCAAAGCGGCACTGGAAAAAGGTGAACTCAGTAACCTTCTTGGCTCTGGCAAACCGCTACAGCTGGATGATGACAGTCATGTCCCTCCGGAGTTAAGGGCAGGGTATCGACTGCTGAAAAATTCTGGCTTTCTGCCCCCCGAGCTGGAGTTAAGGCGTGAGGCGATGGAAGTCAACGATCTGATTCGCCAGCTGGAGCCTGCGGATCGTGACTATCAGGATCACTGTCACCGGCTTCAGGTGCTGGAGCTGCGCTTGCGACAGGCGGGCATGAGTACCGATTTTCTTCATGGAAACTATGCTACCGCGATACGCCACCATTTTCGCGAGGAGGAGTAGATGTTCCGTATTGGTCAGTTAGCAAAGCTTGCTGAGGTAACGCCTGACACCATCCGTTTTTATGAAAAGCAGCAGATGATGGATCATGGTGAGCGTACCGAAGGTGGTTTTCGCCTCTACAGCGAAGGCGATCTGCAGCGTCTGAAATTTATTCGCCACGGTCGTAAGCTCGGCTTCAGTCTGGAAGCGATCCGGGAACTTCTGTCAATCCGGGTTGATCCGGCACATCACACCTGCCAAGAGTCAAAAGCGATCGTTGAGAAACGGCTGGATGAAGTGGCGCAGATGATAGCGGAACTTGAGTCGATGCAGCGTTCTCTGCGTATTCTTTCGGACGCCTGTTGTGGTCACAGCCACAGTAGCATTTCGTGCTCAATTCTGGAGGCACTGGAGCGGGGAGAGGCTTCAGACAAACAAGGGTCTTGTGATTTTACCGCAAAGGAATAGAGTATCAGACCATCTCAACAGGAGGCGTTATGAGTAAATATCAGCATACCAGGGGGCAAATCCGCGATAACGCGATTGAGGCTCTGTTACACGACCCGCTTTTCCGTCAGCGCATTGAGCAGAAACAAAAGGGTAAGGGCAGCTTCAGACGGAAGGAAAAACACACCAAGGGGCAGGGATGGGAGGGCAGTGATAAGAAAGCGTCTTATCACTGCCCTTCTTCTTTACCATTAAAAAACCGCCTCAGAGGCGGTTTGTTTATTATACGCGGGTATTCTGCTGTTTAAGCAGGTCGCGAATTTCAGTCAGCAGCACTTCTTCGTTTGAAGGTTTAGGTGCAGGCTTCTCAACTTCTTTTTTCTTGTAGAGACGGTTCATCAGTTTGATCGCCATAAAGATGGCAAAGGCAATGATGACAAAGTCGAAGATACTCTGCAGGAAGATACCGTACTGCATAACGACGGCAGGCGTGTCGCCAACAGCAGGCTTAAGCACCCAGGCAAACGATTTAAAATCGACACCACCGATCAATAAGCCCAACGGTGGCATAATGATGTTAGCTACTAATGATGAGACGATCTTACCAAACGCAGCGCCGATGATGACACCGACGGCCAGATCCATCACATTCCCGCGCATTGCAAAATCACGAAACTCTTTGATTAAACTCATACTTAACTCCTCTCCTTGCCAGTGTCATAAAGTCTAACAAACCTTGCTGTTTTTTCCATAAGCGCAGCCAAACAGGTGGCTGTTTTGCATAACTCCCCCGACTGAAAATCAATACAGGATTTACAGGAAGAAAGGACTTGGCTGGAAGAGCCGCTCAACATCCGACACGAATTTCTTATCGGTCAGGAACATGATCACATGGTCACCCTGCTCGATACGCAGGTTGTCATTGGCAATCATCACATCATCGCCGCGCACCACCGCACCAATGATGGTACCCGGGGGCAGTTTGATGTCATCTATTGCGCGGCCCACCACCCGTGATGTCGATTCGTCACCGTGCGCTATCGCTTCGATCGCCTCAGCGATGCCGCGACGCAGCGAGGAAACACCCACGATATCCGCTTTACGGACATGGCCCAGCAGGGCAGAGATGGTGGCCTGCTGAGGAGAAATCGCGATATCGATAACACTGCCCTGCACCAGATCCACATAAGCGCGACGCTGAATCAGCACCATGACTTTTTTGGCGCCCATCTTTTTTGCCAGCATGGCTGACATGATATTGGCTTCATCATCATTGGTGACCGCAATGAACAGGTCAACCTGCTCGACATGCTCCTCCGCAAGCAACTCCTGGTCTGACGCATCGCCATAAAAGACGACGGTATCATGGAGATGTTCAGCCAGTTCGGCGGCCCGCTGGGGATTACGCTCGATCAGCTTCACGCTGTAGTGCTTTTCCAGCTGCTGTGCCAGACCGAAACCGATATTGCCGCCTCCCACTAACATGATGCGCTTGTAAGGCTTTTCCAGCCGCTGCATTTCGCTCATTACTGCACGAATATTCTGGCTGGCCGCGATGAAAAACACTTCATCACCTGCCTCGACGATGGTCGAACCCTGGGGACGAATCGGACGGTCCTGACGGAAGATGGCGGCGACACGGGTATCAATGTGCGGCATGTGCTCACGCAGGATCGAAAGCGGATTTCCCACCAGAGGCCCGCCATAATACGCTTTGACTACGGCCAGGCTGACTTTGCCTTCGGCAAAATTCACCACCTGCAGTGCGCCCGGATACTGGATCAAACGGTAGATATTATCGATGACCAGCTGCTCTGGTGAGATCAGATGGTCGATAGGAACGGCTTCCGGCATAAAAAGCTTATCTGCATCGCGCAGATAGTCCGCCGCACGAATACGGGCGATACGGTTCGGCGTATTGAAAAGCGAATAAGCAATCTGACAGGCAATCATGTTGGTTTCATCCGAACTGGTAACGGCAACCAGCATGTCGGCGTCTTCAGCGCCCGCCTCACGCAGGATGCGCGGATGTGAACCGTGTCCCTGCACTACACGCAGATCGAACTTATCCTGCAGATGACGCAGGCGTGCCGAATCGGTATCAACGACTGTGATATCGTTGTTTTCACCCACCAGATTCTCTGCCAGCGTTCCGCCTACCTGACCTGCGCCCAGAATGATTATTTTCATCGCTTATCAATACTCATATCAGTGTGAACCCGAATTTTTTATCAGCTTAGCGTAGAAGAAACCATCTCCGCCTTCAGCATCCGGAAAGACCTGTAACCCGCTCGCCGGTGCATCCCTGAGCGGCTCCGCCTGCGCATCGTGCTGTCGCTGCAGGAAAGCCTCAATCTGCTGGTGGTTCTCTTCAGGCAGGATAGAGCAGGTGGCATAAATCAGCGTGCCGCCAGGTTTCAGGTGCGGCCAGATAGCGTCCAGGATCTCACGCTGCAGCTTTGCCAGCTCAGCGATATCGCGATCGCGGCGCAGCCACTTAATATCGGGATGTCGGCGGATAACGCCGGTTGCAGAGCAGGGCGCATCCAGCAGGATACGGTCAAACTGGCGATCGCCACACCACTGCTGCGGTGTCCGTCCGTCCCCCTGTTTGACCTCCGCTTTCATGCCCAGTCGCTGCAGATTCTCATCAACGCGTTTAAGACGCTGCGCATCCACATCGACAGCCAGCACGTCGGCTTCCGGTGCAATCTCAAGGATATGGGTCGTTTTACCGCCGGGGGCCGCACATAAATCCAGAATCTGCTCGCCATTCTGAGGTTCGAGCAGCAGAGCGCAGCGCTGGGCTGATAAATCCTGTACGGTCACCCAGCCCTGATCAAAGCCAGGCAACTGGCTGACCGGGGCGGGGGCGTCAAGCCGCAACGCATCCGGGACATCGGCAGCCGGCTGTGCATTTCTGCCGCTTTCAGTCAGCATGGTCAGCCAGGCGTCACGTGAGTGATGCTGACGGTTAACCCGCAGCCACATCGGCGGACGCAGATTATTTGCTTCGACGATATGCTCCCACTGTTCCGGCCAGGCGTGCTGCAATCGCTTAAGCAGCCAGCCCGGATGGAGATAACGTTGTGGGCCATCCTGAATGCTGGCGAGTAACGTTTCACGCTGGCGCTGAAACTGGCGCAATACCCCGTTTAATAATCCTTTCAGGCTGGTGCGCTTCAGCACCTCTGCGCCCGCGACGGTTTCAGCCAGTGCAGCGTGGGCTGGCACCCGGGTATATTCCAGCTGATAAAGTCCGACCATGATCAGATAGTGAAGAACCCGCTGTTTACCGGTCAGTGGACGTTCCATCAGTTTGCCAATCAGCGCTTCCAGCTGCGGCAGTGTGCGCAGAACACCAAAACAGATCTCCTGTACTAATGCGCTATCTTTGTCGGTGAGTTTTTTCTGGGCGGCAGGCAGAACCGTATTCAGGGATTCGCCTTTGTCCACAACGCGCTCAATCAGTTGGGCGGAGAGGCTACGCAGGTTGGTTGATTTAGTCATAGGGTTTTGTCATCAAACAAAAAGCCCGGTAAGTCACCGGGCCAGAGAGTCAGTCCAGAAGGGTTCCAGGTTCGAACCATTCCCGACGCGAGTTGAGAAGATCCTGAGCCGACATCGGTTTTTTACCGGCGGGCTGTAACTGCACCAGATTCAATACGCCCTCGGCGGTCGCGACCTGGATGCCCTGCTTGTCTGCAGCGATAATTTCACCCGGTGCATGGTCGCGATGAGGCAGTACGGTAGCCTGCCAGACTTTCACCGGCTGGTCGTCAATCGTGAAAAAACTCATCGGCCAGGGATTAAAGGCGCGGATACAGCGCTCAAGCTGTTCTGCGGGCAGTCTCCAGTCAAGACGCGCCTCCTCTTTGCTCAGCTTCTCAGCGTAGCTGGCGAGTGCTTCATCCTGTTTTTCGGGTGAGGCCTGCTGCGTGTTGAGTAACGTCAGCGTATCCAGCAGCCCCTGCGGGCCGAGCTGGGCCAGTCTGTCATACAGAGTGGCACTGGTGTCCTGGGGGGTAATCGGGCAGGCCAGTTTATGCAGCATATCGCCGGTATCTAAACCCACATCCATCTGCATGATGGTGACGCCAGTTTCACTGTCGCCAGCCCAGAGCGCACGCTGAATCGGCGCGGCACCACGCCAGCGGGGGAGCAGCGAACCGTGGACATTGATGCAGCCCAGACGCGGCATATCCAGCACCGCCCTGGGCAGAATTAATCCATACGCCACGACAACCATCACATCGGCCTGCAGGTCAGCAACCAGCTGCTGATTCTCTTCAGGTCGCAGCGACTTTGGCTGAAATACCGGAATGTCATGAGCCAGCGCCAGCGTTTTGACCGGGCCAGGCGTGAGTTTGTTGCCGCGACCCGCAGGGCGGTCGGGCTGAGTAAAGACACCGATAACCTGATGCTCAGAAGCAAGCAGCGCGTCAAGATGACGCGCTGCAAAGTCAGGAGTGCCGGCAAAAATGATTTTTAGCGGGGCAGACACGTTTATCCCTTTTTAAGATCTCAGGAAGCCTGGGCGTTCTGACGCGCCAGTTTCTCTAATCTGGTTTTGATCCGCTGACGCTTCAGAGGCGACAGATAATCAATAAACAGTTTGCCTTCCAGATGATCGATCTCATGCTGGATACAGATGGCGAGTAAGTCGCTGGCTTCCAGTTCGAAACTGTTACCGTCGCGATCCAGCGCGCGAACTTTTACGCGCTCAGCACGCGGGACAAATGCACGCTGTTCCGGAATCGACAGGCAGCCCTCTTCAATACCGGTTTCACCGCTTTTTTCCAGCAGCTCAGGGTTGATCAGGACTAAACGCTCTTCACGACTTTCAGAGACGTCAATCACGATGATGCGCTGATGAATATCGACCTGCGTCGCCGCAAGACCGATGCCCTCTTCGGCATACATCGTCTCGAACATATCATCAACGATACGCTGAATGTCTGCGTTAACTTCTTTAACGGGCGCGGCGACTTTGCGAAGGCGCTCGTCAGGAAAATGTAATACCTGCAAAACTGACATAAATATCCAGATCTGTATTCGTTTAGGAAAAGATTACTGCCTCATATTGTAGACTTTCTGAGACCTGATTGACAGCATTGTGCGGCAGGAAGCCGGGGCAATCAGGGAGCAGCAAATGGACAAAATAGCGCAGTATCTGCGGCTGGCCGCGGTGTGTGGAATGACAGGAAAGCGCTGGCTGACCGTGGCGCAGCAGCTGGGCGATGCACCGGCAGACAGCGGGAAACTTATGCGGCTGGGGTTAGACGCTGCGCAGTGTCAGCAATACGCTGATCTGCCTGAAAAAACGATCACCGATGTGCAGCACTGGTTAGCGCGCAGTCCTGCCCATCATCTGATCACTGCGCTGGACGCCGCCTATCCTGCCCGGCTCAGGGAAACCAGTCGCTTTCCGCCGCTGCTCTACATCCACGGCGATCCGGCCGTTATCACTACCCCACAGCTGGCAGTCGTGGGCAGCCGGAACGGCTCACCCAATGGCCGTTACTGGGGCGAATGGTTTACCCGGCACCTGAGCCTCAGCGGGCTGACCATCACCAGTGGACTGGCGCGGGGGATTGATGGCGTTGCGCATCAGGCGGCACTCAGTACCGGCGGCAAAACGGTAGCCATATTAGGCAGCGGGCTGCAGCGGCTCTATCCCCGACAGCATGTCCGCCTTGCCGCAGAGATTGTTGAGCAGGGCGGTGCCGTGGTGTCTGAGTTTCCGCTGAACACCATTCCTCATCCGCTCAACTTTCCGCGTCGTAATCGGATCATCAGTGGCCTGAGTCTGGGCGTGCTGGTGGTGGAGGCCTCGCTGAAGAGTGGTTCACTGGTGACCGCTCGCTATGCGCTGGAGCAAAACCGCAATGTTTATGCACTACCTGGCGCGCTCGGCAACCCCTTAAGCGAAGGCGTGAACTGGCTGATTCAGCAGGGGGCCCTGCTGGTGGCACATCCTAACAACATTCTGGAGGATCTGGCTGGGGCACTGAACTGGCTGCCTGTGACACAGGATGACGAAATTTATTCTGAACCAGGTGACGATGCTCCATTGCCATTTGCTGATGTGTTGGCTAACGTAGGTGATGAGGTTACACCTGTTGACGTTGTCGCTGAACGTGCCGGCCAATCTGTGCCAGTTATCTCAGCTCAATTGCTGGAACTGGAGTTAGCAGGATGGATCGCAGCTGTACCCGGCGGCTATGTCCGATTGAGGAGGGCATGCCATGTTCGACGTACTCATGTACTTGTTTGAGACCTATATCCACAACGAAGCAGAAATGGGTGTTGATCAGGACAGATTGACAGATGACCTGACGGATGCCGGGTTCCATCGTGAAGATATTTACAGTGCGCTTAACTGGCTGGAAAGACTGGCGGATTATCAGGAAGGACTGGTTGCGCCAATTTTACTGACCAACGATCCGCTCTCTATGCGTATTTATACCGACGAAGAGAGTAAACGTTTAGATGCCGAAAGCCGCGGTTTCCTGCTCTTCCTGGAGCAGATTCAGGTGCTGAATCTGGAAACCCGTGAGATGGTCATCGAACGTGTCATGGCGCTGGATACCTCTGAGTTTGATCTGGAGGACCTCAAATGGGTGGTGCTGATGGTGTTGTTCAACATCCCGGGATGTGAAAATGCCTATCAGCAGATGGAAGAACTGCTATTCGACGTCAATGAAGGTATGCTGCATTAAATTTCCTTTCATGCATTTATCGCTATGAGTAAAGCTGCACTCTTCACCGTGCGTAAACAGGATCCCTGCCCCGCTTGCGGGGCAGAACTGGTTATCCGCTCGGGTAAACATGGCCCTTTTCTGGGATGCGCCAACTATCCGGCATGTGACTACATCCGGCCCTTGAAAGGGCAGGCCGATGGCCATGTAGTTAAAGTGCTGGAAGGTCACGCCTGTCCTGAATGCGGAGCCGATAAAGTGTTGCGGCAGGGCCGTTATGGCATGTTTATTGGCTGTAGCCACTATCCTGAATGCGGCTACAGTGAAACCATCGACAAACCGGACGAAACGACGCTGACGTGTCCACAGTGCCATGAAGGCCGGCTGGTTCAGCGGCGTTCCCGTTATGGCAAAACGTTCCACTCCTGTGATCGTTATCCCGCCTGCCAGTTTGTCGTCAACCTGACGCCCGTGGCCGGGGTCTGTGCCTGGTGTCAGTTTCCGTTGCTGGTTGAAAAAAAGACAGCGCAGGGGGTTAAACGCTTCTGCGCCAGTAAAAGTTGTGGCAAAGCCATTGCTGAAGAGAATGAATAGATCATGGAAAATCAACACCTCGCCGATTCACTTGAGCGCTGCGTAGCAGAGCTGAATCGTCAGGCGGTCATCGCCTATCCCACTGAAGCCGTATTTGGTCTGGGCTGCGACCCTGACAGTGAATCTGCCGTCATGGCGCTGCTGGCGCTGAAACAGCGTCCGGTAGAAAAGGGACTCATTCTGATCGCAGCTGATTATTCCCAGCTTGAACCCTATATCTCCGATCGTGAACTCTCTGTGATCCAGCGTGAGCGCATGTTCGCCTGCTGGCCCGGCCCGGTGACCTTTGTCGTCCCGGTTCCTCCCCAGACGCCCCGCTGGCTGACCGGACAGTTCGACTCGCTGGCGATACGGGTCAGTGACCATCCGGATGTGCAGGCGCTTTGCCGCGCATTTGGTAAACCACTGGTTTCAACCAGCGCCAATCTGTCAGGACAGCCACCCTGCCGTACGGCAGAAGAAGTGTATAAGCAGTTTGGTGAGGAGTTCCCGGTTCTGTCCGGGAAAACGGGGGGACGACTCAATCCTTCAGAAATCCGCGATGTAATCAGCGGCGAACTTATACGTCAGGGTTAACTCATGGATCAATTCGCCGTTTTCGGTAATCCGATCAGCCACAGTAAATCTCCGCTGATCCATCAGGCTTTTGCTGAACAGACAGGTATCGAGCATCAATATGGCCGGATCTGTGCACCGGTTGACGGATTTCGCGATGCGCTGACAACCTTTTTTGCACAGGGCGGTCGTGGCGCCAACGTGACCCTGCCTTTTAAACAGCAGGCCTGGGAGTTTGCCGATCAACTCAGTGAACGCGCGGCCCTGTCCGGCGCCGTTAATACGGTAAAAAAGCTCAGCGACGGGCAGATCCTGGGTGACAACACGGATGGTATCGGCCTGTTAAGCGATCTTGAACGGCTGAAGATGATCAATGCGGGCGACAATGTTCTGCTGGTGGGCGCAGGTGGGGCGGCGCGCGGTGTGATTCATCCTTTGCTTTCGTCAGGGGTGACGCTCACCGTGGTAAACCGCACCGCCGAACGGGCAGGGGAGCTGGCTGGCCTGTTCGCAAAGAGCGGCACTATCCGTGCAGCTGCGTTTGATCAACTGGCGGACCAGCGTTTCGACCTTATCATCAATGCGACTTCAAGCGGTGTAGAGGGGAAAACACCCCCTCTACCTGCGGAGCTGATCCATCCCGGCGTACGCTGCTATGACATGTTCTATCAAAGCGGGCTGACGCCTTTCCTGCTCTGGTGTCAGACGCAGGGAGCGCACGCTCTGGCGGATGGTGTGGGAATGCTGGTGGGGCAGGCGGCGCATGCCTTCTATATATGGCATGGTGTGATGCCGGAAGTTGCGCCGGTCATTGCTCAGCTGAAACAGGCTATGCAGCCATGAATCAGGCGATTCAGTTTCCTGACGATGAAACCTATGACGCTGAACGGGATGCCGTCTGCTTCCCGGTACTGGTTAACGGTATGCGGTTGATCTGTGCGATCAGCCGTATGTCGCTGACGTCACGCTTTGGCGAAGGGGAGGCGATGGCGCTGTTTCAGCACCATCGCTGGGATCTCGAAGATGAAGCCGAAGCGGCCATTCGTCAGGAGCGTGTTGATGCTCAGGGCTGGGTCTGGTTATCTCCCGCCAGGTAATCATTTTTCCAGCCGACATAGTTATTCGCCGAATAGCGTAATCCTTCCTTCTCCTGGTCGTTCAGCGGCCTGATCTGTCTGACCGGACTGCCCAGATAGAGATAGCCGCTCTCCAGCCGTTTACCTGGAGGGACCAGACTGCCTGCCCCAATCATGACCTCTTCTTCTACTATTACGCCATCAAGCAGAATCGAGCCCATCCCGACAAGCACACGATCGCCGATAGTGCAGCCATGCAGCATCGCTTTGTGCCCGACCGTGACATCCTCGCCAATAATCAGCGGGAAGCCTTCCGGGTTAGCGGCAGATTTATGCGTGACATGCAGAACACTGCCATCCTGCACATTAGTACGGGCACCGATGCGAACCTGATTCACGTCTCCCCGGATGACGACCAGCGGCCAGATGCTCACGTCATCGGCCATGATGACATCACCCACCACAACACTGGCTGGATCGACCATGACGCGCTGGCCAGTTTGTGGAAAGCGATCTTTATAAGGACGTAAGGCGGAAGTCATTGTGTTCTCCTTTATTCTGTTTTCTCAGCAGCCTGATGCGATTTTAGCCAGCTGACAAGCCTATTCTGGCTTGGATCGCTGGCGATCTCATCAATCTGGATCATTTATAACCGTTCAGAAAAAAGATCCAAAAAAAGGGTTGTGCTCTGAAACGGGATCCCTATAATGCGCCTCCATCGACACGGCACACCGGCAACGGGAAACGGGTTGAAGGTTCAGGAGACTGAGCCGCCGGAGAAAAACTTCTGAAAAAGAGGTTGACTCTGAAGGAGAAAAGCGTAATATACGCCACCTCGCGACAGGACGCTAACGCACTGTTCGCACTGCTCTTTAACAATTTATCAGACAATCTGTGTGGGCACTCGCAGGATTGATATCAGCGTCTTTGGACGCACAAAAATATCAAAGCCTCACGAGTGAACACATAATGAAATTCATTATGACGTTTTACAGATGAGCACCGCTGAACTCGTTTCAGCAAATCAAACTTTAAATTGAAGAGTTTGATCATGGCTCAGATTGAACGCTGGCGGCAGGCCTAACACATGCAAGTCGGACGGTAGCACAGAGAGCTTGCTCTTGGGTGA
>NZ_PUGA01000043.1:0-30284 GCF_003236725.1 Pantoea sp. ARC270 | reverse complement strand
GAAGAAGTAGTACATCCCCTCCAGCTCCATCAGGCGGCTGATGAAGTCCAGGCTGCTCTCCTGATACTGCACGCAGTACTCCCACACCCGGTAGCTGCCCGCCAGCCGCGTCTCGACGCTCACCCCGTACTCCTTCAGCAGCGTCTGCACTATCTGCGGCACCGTCTGGCTCTGGAAGATGCGCAGGTTGCGGTCCCGCTTCATCGGCCACAGGTCCGGCTCCACCGTCAGCTCATAGCACGCGTAGCGCGTGCCGCTCAGCTCCTGGCTGCGCACCGCCACCCGGGTGATTTTACCGTTGAGGTAGCGCGGGCTCAGCGCGCTCATCAGGCCGTCGGTGGGCAGCGTGAACGTCACCGGCTGGCCCAGCAGGGCGTGACGGTCGATGCGCGCGTCGGTGGAGAGCAGCTCGGCGGTGAGCACAAACGGGTGCGACAGCGCCTCGGTGCCCTTCAGCGTGTGGAACAGCAGGCCGTCCGCCGGCAGCTGTGCAGTAATGCGTGAGAACATAAGTAATCCCTGACTATTAACTGTGTGGATCAAGCAACCAGACGCCTTCTTCGCTGATGTTCAGCGTCTGCTGGCGGGTGCCGCTCTGGCCACTGATGGCAAAGGTGTAGTTGCCCGGCGCCAGCTGCAGTGTGGCAAAGCCATTGACCGCAGGCACCAGCGCCTGCGGCTGACCGTTCACCTGAACCCGTTCACCCTGCTGCAGGCGAATGTAGACCTGCGCCACCGGGGCGGCTGGCGGTGCCGGTTGAGGATCGGGTTCACGTGCGGCGGTCTGCGCTGGCGCGGTTATCTGAGCCGGGGTGCTGGCAACGCTATCCGGCGGGGTCTCAGCCTGCGTCGGTGGCGCAGCCACCGGCTGATTAACCGGCGCGACGGTGACGGCAGGCGCGCTGTTTTGCGCGGTCTCCGCCGGGGCGGTCTGTTCATCACCACGCGACATCAGCAGACCGGCGCACAGCCCGACCAGCACGCCCGCGGCTACCAGGCCCGGCAGGGCAAAGCGGTGGCCCAGCAGCGTTTTCAGTCGCGAGTCGGGGCTGACCGCCTCCTCTTCTTCGATCGGCACCAGCATGGTGCCCGGCCCGCTCATTTTGGCGCTGAGCAGCGGCTCCGGTTCACGTTCCGGCAGCGCCATCAGCGCCGCAAAGTCATCAATACTCTGCGGACGATCTTCCGGTTTCAGCGCCAGCGCGCGATCGACAGCGCTGAGCAGCGCAGTGGAGTACCCCGCCAGACGACGCTGCACCAGCGGCTGGTAGTTATCTTCGATACTGCGCACCACGCTCACCGGCGGCGGCGCGCCTGTGATCAGCGTGTGCAGCACCGCGCCCAGCGCGTAGATATCGGTCCATGCGCCCTGCTCGCTCTCATCGTTGTCGCTGTACTGCTCAATCGGCGCATAGCCGGGGCGCAGCATGGTCTCGCTCTCATCGGAGAGGTTGCCGATGGTTTTACGCGCTGACCCGAAGTCCAGCAGGATCGGCTCACCGCTGCTCTGGATCTGGATGTTATCCAGCGAGATATCGCGGTGCAGATAGCCCGCTTCATGGATGGTTTTAATCGCCCCCAGCAGCGGTGGCAGCAGGCGGCGGATCCAGGTTTCATTCACCGACTGCGGCTGACGTTCACGGAAGGTCGAGAGCGTGGTGCCGCTGTAGAACACCGTGCCCATATAGGCGGTGTCGTTCTGCACCCAGAACCGCAGCACGTGCAGCAGGTTGGGATGATTGAAGCGGGCCAGCAGCCGCGCCTCCTGGATAAAACTGTTCAGTCCGGCGTGAAAGGTTTTGCTGAAACGCTCACTGCGCAGCACCAGGTTGAGATCATCGCTGCGCACCGCCAGCGAGGCGGGCATGAACTCTTTGATGGCGATATCGCGTTCCAGCTGGTGGTCCCAGGCGCGATAGACGATGCCAAAGCCGCCACCGCCGATGACCTCTTTAATCTCAAATTCATTGAAGCGGTAACCCAGCGGCAGGGCGTTGGGGACATTCAGGGGTTGATCATGTTCCGACATATTCGAAAACTCTCTGATGACTAGGCTTTAAACAGCGAACTGGCAGACAAATTCGCCCTGCTCACAGCGCACGGCAACGCGGCGATAGCGTTCATCGCGGGCGTGGGCGCTGAGCAGTATCTGGCTCATCTGCGGTAACAGCGTGTTGGTGAGGATGGCGTCGACCATGCGTCCGCCCGACTCCACTTCGGTGCAGCGCTGCACGATCTGATTCACCACCGACTCGTCGATCTCCGCCTCGATGCCGTGATTGTCGGCGAGACGACGCACAATGCGCGCCAGCTGCAGCCGCACAATCTCCGCCAGCATGTCATCGCTGAGCGGGTAGTACGGCACCACCAGCAGACGCCCTAGCAGCGCAGGCGGGAACACCTCCAGCAGCGGTTTACGCAGGGCGGCGCTGAGGGCGTCGGGATCGGGCATCAGTTCCGGATCGGCACACATCGCGCTGATAAGCTGCGTGCCGACATTCGAGGTCAGAATGATGATGGTATTGCGGAAGTCGATGTGACGCCCTTCGCCATCCTCCATCCAGCCCTTGTCGAACACCTGGAAGAAGAGCTCATGCACATCGGGATGGGCTTTCTCAATCTCATCCAGCAGCACCACGCTGTAAGGGCGACGGCGCACCGCTTCGGTCAGCACGCCACCTTCGCCGTAACCCACATAGCCCGGCGGGGCCCCTTTCAGCGTCGAAACGGTGTGCGCCTCCTGAAACTCGCTCATGTTAATGGTGATGATGTTCTGCTCGCCGCCATAAAGCGACTCGGCGAGCGCCAGCGCGGTCTCGGTTTTACCCACGCCCGACGGCCCGCACAGCATAAAGACGCCCGCCGGTTTGTTAGGGTTATCGAGGCGGGCGCGCGTGGTGCGAACCCGCTTCGCGATCAGCTCCAGACCGTGACGCTGACCGATAACGCGCTGGTTCAGGGTGTCCGCCAGATTGAGTACGGCGTCGATCTCATTCTTCACCATCCGGCCCAGCGGAATGCCGGTCCAGTCAGAGACCACAGCGGCGACCACGCCCGCATCGACGGCGGCGAAGAGCAGCGGCGTGTCACCCTGCAGCGCAGTCAGCTGCTGCTGTGTGGCATCGCGCTGTTCACGCAGCGCCGCATCCTCTTCGGTGGCACAGCGGGCGCGCAGCGCAATCAGCGTCTCGACCAGTTCGCGCTCCTGCAGCCAGCGCTGTTGCAGCGCATCATGTTCCGCTTCCAGCGCCGCACGCTCTCCGGCAATCGCCTGCTGGCGGGTCACATCACCGAGGCCGACGCGGATTTCACGTTCCACGATCTCCGCTTCAATCTCCAGCGCGGCCAGACGGTGCAGACAATCCTCCAGTGCTGCGGGCTGCGCGCCCTGACTGACCGCCACGCGGGCACAGGCGGTGTCCAGCAGCGCCACGGCTTTATCGGGCAGCTGGCGCGCCGGGATGTAGCGATGCGAGAGTTTCACCGCTGCGCTGACCGCATCATCCAGCAGCAGCACCCGGTGATGCTTCTCCAGTGCGCTGACGGTGCTGCGCAGCATCAGAATCGCTCTGGCCTCATCCGGCTCCTGCACCTGCACGGTCTGGAAGCGTCGGGTCAGCGCCGGATCTTTCTCGATATACTTTTTATATTCCGCCCAGGTGGTCGCGCCGATGGTGCGCAGCTGGCCACGCGCCAGCGCCGGTTTCAGCAGGTTGGCGGCGTCGCCGGTGCCCTGCTGCCCCCCCGCGCCGACCAGGGTGTGGATCTCATCCACAAACAGCACAATCGGCGTCGGGCTGGACTGCACCTCGTTGATCAATGCCTGCAGGCGCGCCTCAAACTCCCCTTTCATCCCGGCACCGGCCTGCAGCAGACCGATATCCAGCAGCCAGAGCTGCACGTCGCGCAGCGGCGCAGGCACATCGCCCGCCGCGATGCGCAGGGCAAGGCCCTCGACCACCGCCGTTTTGCCGACGCCCGCTTCGCCGGTCAGCAGCGGGTTGTTCTGGCGGCGACGCATCAGGATATCCACCATCTGGCGGATCTCCTCATCACGCCCGGTCACCGGATCGATGCTTCCCGCACGGGCGCGCGCCGTCAGGTCCTGGCCATACTGCGCCAGCGTGCTGCCGCTGGCGGCTGGCGGTGCGCCTGCGACATCCTGCGGTGCGCTCAGCGCCTGCTGCGCTTCTTTACTGTTGCCGAGCAGCGTGTCGAACTCCGCCAGCAGGGCATCGGCGTTAATCCGGGCAAACTGACCGGAAATGCCTTTCAGCACGCTGGCGAGGTTAAAGGTTTTGAGGATGCCGATGAGCAGATGACCGCCGCGAATGCGGGTTGCGCCATATTTCAGTGAGGCGTAAACCCACGCCCGCTCAACGGCGCTGTCGATATGCTCAGAGAGGTCGGAGACCGCACTGGCACCGCGCGGCAGGCGATCCAGCGCAGCGACGATGTCCTGAGTCAGGGCCTTTTCATCCAGTGAAAAATGTGTGATGACCTGCTGTAAGTCGCCATCCTGCTGCTGCATCAGCTGATGCAGCCAGTGCACCAGTTCAACATAGGGATTGCCGCGCAGTTTGCAAAAGGCGGTGGCGCTTTCCAGCGAGGTAAATAACAGCGTATCCAGTTTGCCGAACAGGACGGCACGGCTGATTTCTGACATAGGGGACTCTCTTCAATGAAAGACGCAGGCTGTGTAACAGGGAAAGCGGCTGGGCTAGCGCGAGGCAGCCTCAACCTCAAATATAAAATCTTCGCGATCCTGCGGCTGCGGCATCTGCCCCAGCCAGCTGGTGTAACCAAGCCGGGCACCGCCACCCAGTGCCACGCCCCCGACCTCGTCTGCGGCGAGGATCAGACTGAGCTCCCACTGCATTTCGATGCCGAGGTAGTGACGTACCCAGTCGCGCACTTCGCGCGCGCCGGGGGCATCGGGCAGGAAATGGGCATACTGCGCGGCGCTGAGCGGCCCCAGATGGAGGCGGAAACGGTGCTGCACGTCGCGTACCGCCACGCCGAGAAAAGCGGAGGCACCCAGCCGGGGCATATGGCGTCCCGCACCCAACCGGGCCTGATCGCGGCTGTCCAGCGTAAGCCAGTGCGGCAGGTTCTGCGTCAGCCTGACCGGCACGCCGAAATAGTGCTGCAGAATGCGCACCAGCCCCTCGGCGTCGTGACCGTGACGGCTGAGATGCCCCACCAGCATCAGCCGCGCATGCAGGCTGAGTGAGCTGGCCTGCTGCTGGGCCGGCAACCCGATGCCGGCAAGGCAGGCAAGATAGTTCAGAAAGCGACTGTCGTCGGGCCGATCCAGGGAGACCGTCGGCTGCGCATCCGCCCAGGCGCGATAGAACAGCAGCGTGGCGCGATGATGAAACAGGTCAGCAAATGCCGACAGGCTGTGATCCTGATGATGCACAATCCGTTCGTGCACATATTCGGTCAGATGGGTCGGCAGCGGACCATTGGGGCCAAACAGACCAAAGCTGTAAATCGAAAGATCGTGGCGTCCCGTCTCCTCCCGCGGCGTGGCGCTGGCGACGGTAGAGGGAGCAAACGCCAGTGACGGCGTCTGCCCGATGCGCACCGCTTCAAACTTCGGCAGCGGCGCACGGCCCAGCGGATAACGCTGTCCGCCCTGCGCATCCAGCCGCCGCAGCAGCTGGAACAGATCGTAGCGCCACGGCGCGGCCATCACCTTCTGCCAGAAATCGTCCGGCAGGCGGGTCAGTCGTGGCAGCGTAATGACTTTTTCGCCACTCATATCAGCGCCTTCCGGCCCATGCGCGGCGGCCAGTATCCGACTTCGCCGCGCTGCTGGCTGTTGAGGGTGAACTCGGTGAAGCTGTTCAGCGCCACAAGGCGGCTGCAGACCCGCTCCAGTACGCTGCCGAGCAGCCACGGGCTGGCACCCGAAAACGCCTGCTCATCCACCTCCAGCATGATACTGACACCGCGCGCAAACACCACCGGGCCTGGCTCCGGCACGCGGCGGTTAACGGCGCTGAGCGTGCAGTGGCGGATGCCGTCAATCTGGCGGGCAACCGGTGCTTCCGCCAGGTTGGCGTAGAGACTTAACAGCTGACGCAGCGCCGCCGCGCCCTCTCCGTCGCTGCTGTCCATCAGGCTGAGGTAGTTCATCTGCAGATGGCTGATCAGCCGCCATGCGGAAAGCCCCTCGGCCAGGGCCGGACGCGGCGGCGTCGGGCCTTTGCACAGCTTCAGCTCCGCCACCGGAATGGAGTCCGGCATGACGAAGTTGCCCTGATCCTGCTGCAGCATCAGCGGCAGATCGCGGCTGGTACACATCACTTCGGCGGAGAGATAGCGCATCTCATCGCGCCACGGCGCGTGATGCTCATCCACCAGCGAGAGAAAGAGCTCTGAACCGATGTAGCCGGTGCGGGTGCCATAGCGCTGCGCCTGTTCAGACAGGGTGCGCTGCTCGCGGCGCAGCGAGAAGTAGGCGCCATAGTCGCCCTGATCGCCACTGAAAGTGCTCCAGAAGGGGCGGAAAACCTGCTCTTCACGCTTGCCCTCAATGGTGGCGAACAGGCGCTGCACCGAATGCACTTCATAATCCAGCGGCCGGATGTTATCCACCACCAGATGATATTCGTGCTGACTGTCGCTGACCTTCAGGCGCTCTGCCGTTTTCGGGAACAGGTTGATGACCGGGGTGCAGTGCAGCGCCAGGTGGCTGTGATCGACCACGCTCTCCAGCCCACTGTCCGCCTTGTCGAGCAGAATGATGATGTCGAATGCCTGGGCGCTGTCGCAGCGGCGCAGAAACGGCGCGAGCTGGTTCAGGCTGATAAACTGGAAGCGCGCCGGGAACGCGAAATATTCCTGCAACAGACGATAGCCGTCGAAGTTGCGCAGATCGTCCGGCAGCAGCGCCTGCTCCGGCGCAAACCCTTCCTGCTGCAGGGCATCATCTGAAAGCACCTGACGCTGAGGGTGCTTCTCAACGGACTGCAGCACGATGCCCACCCGGTGCGCCATCAGCAGCTCAAGCAGTTTCAGGGCCTGAATATCCGGGCCGCTGAGAAACAGCATCAGGTCATCCACGTTCAGCTGACTCAGCGAGGAGATCCCCTCACAGCTGATGCGGATGCGCAGTGCACTGGCTGCCCCCAGGCCGCTGAGTTTCAGCTCCCCCGTGGGCAGATCGCCGGGCACCCCGCCAAGCGTGACTTCGCTGATGCGCAGCGGATGCAGCATCACATCCTGGGCGGTGCTATAGCTGCAGGTGACGCCGGTTTTTTTCAGGTTCTGGCTTTCCATCATGGTGCCACGAGGCACATGGAATCCCTGGGTGATGTCCCCTTTCCGGCTGTCCGGGGTCAGCTGGGCGATCGCCATCGACGGCGTCGGCGACAGATAGGAAGGCGCAATCATCTCCAGCAGACGCTGCGAGAAGCGCGGAAACTCCGCATCCATCTTCAGCTGCACGCGGGAGGTCAGAAAGGCGAATCCCTCCATCAGCCGTTCGACGTAGGGGTCCGCCACGTCGATGCCGCGCATGCCCAGACGTCCTGCCACTTTGGGATAACGCGCCGCAAACTCCGCCCCCATCTCACGCAGATAGGCCAGTTCGCGGTTGTAGTAGTCGAGCAGATTGCTGTCCATGATTACCCTGCATCCTGAAGTTCGAAATGGCCGCTCTCCAGATCAACCTGGGTGCGGAACAGAAACGCCAGCGGATAAGGCACACACCAGAGCCGCCCTTTGATTTCAATCGACAGCACGTTGTGCAGGCTGAGCGAACTGAGATCGCTCACGCAGCGCACCTGCAGGCCCTGCGGCAGAATGCGCGGTTCGAAGTGGAGAATGGCGTTGGTCATTTTGCGCTGGATATCCTGCCACTCGATATCGGAGACATTCTGTCCGGCCAGGGGTGCCACGCCGAAATTCCAGACCGAGCGCTGCACCTGATCAAAGCCGCTGAGATCCTGCTGCGCTTCGTTATTGATGGTATTAAACAGCCACTGCAGATCGCGCAGAACGTGGCGGCGCAGCGTGCTGTGCGTAATCAGCATGCTGTTCTCCGCCTCCTGCTGCTTCTCCGGCGCGTTGTCGGTGAGACGATCCAGCAGCGAGGATTGCAGTTTGTCGCGGGACGTTAACGCATCGCGCTTTTTGCGCGCACGAAAGCCGCCATGCAGCTGGGCATAGCCGTCATTCTGCCCGCCTGAATCATGACTCATCAGCACTCTCAACGTTATCAAACAGGACCTGCTGCAGACTCAGCAGCGAAAACTCTGCGCTGTCGGTGAGCCACATTTTCTGCCCCTGACCGATGAACTGATCCGGATCGTCACCCAGCGGCTGCCATTCGGTGGCACTGGCACACAGAAAACGTTCTTCCGCCCCCGCCAGCAGCGGATAGCGCGCCGGGATCTGGCACACCTGCTCACTGCCATCAATCAGCTGCACCCGCGTATGACGCCACACCAGATCGGTGACGCTGGCGGGCGCCTGAAACTGCATTTCACGGATCGCCGCGAACGGGATCCAGTAGTAACGGCCCTGATTGATGACTTCACACACCGGCCCGAAGCGGCTGTCGCCATCCATCAGCCAGCTGAAGGCCGAAGGCTGATCCTGCTGAGTGGCGCTGCCGGGATTCGCGGCAGCGAGTTCGAGTGCTTCAGCACGCAGTGCAGAGCCGCGTGCGGCATCGCCCTCTGCCTCCGCCTGCAGTGCGGCCAGCAGCGTGTCGCACCAGTGCCAGGCACTGCCGGGCAGCACCGGCTGCGCCTCGCCACGCAGCACGGCGTCGCGCTGCAGCTCACCGGCAATCGCCTGCTGCAAAAGATTCACCGTCGGCTGCGCCTGCGGGCTTAACGCCAGCCAGGATTGCAGCTGGGTCTGCGCACGCGACCAGTTGCCTGCCAGGCAGAGCAGCTGCACAAACGCGGCCCGCAGGTCAGCGCTGGCCGGAGAGGCCTGGATCTGGCGGGTAACATCAGCCAGCGCTTCGCTCAGCGAGGCATTGGCCAGACGATGCTGTAAGGTTTCCATGCAAACTCCTTTTGCGTCAGTTGAGGGTGCGATAAACCGCAGCGGCCGGATCTTTCAGTTCAGGATGCAGCTTTTCCACCAGCTTCACGCTCAGCGCCGCATTGCCGCTGATCCACGGCGACCAGACTTTGCGCACCTCCTGCAGACGTGCCGCGACCGCGCTCTCATCCGCAGCTTCGCTGACCGGCATCTGTACGACGACCTGCGGGCTGGCCTGCCAGCCGTTAAACCGGTTGCTGAACGGCAGTATCAGCCAGCTGTCCGGTGATTTTTCGTTGCTCAGCACCATGCGCTCGCTGTTAACCGTGGTGATGTGCAGTTCGGTGGTCGACGACTGGTTGCTCAGCCCCATGATCGGGAAGCCCTGCAGGAAGGTCACACCCACCTGCGCCGTCGCGCCGTTACCCTGCTGCGTCAGGCTGCTGTGTCCGCTGAGCCAGCCATCCGACCCGCAGACCAGCCCCTGCTTTGCCGGAACAAACAGCGCGCTACCCTGAGCCGGGTGCTGCCACCAGGTGCGGAAATGGCAGCCATCCAGCAGACTGAACTGCAGCCACGGCGAGGTGTCGGCCTGCGCGGCGTTGACCAGCGGATCGGCAGGCACGGCGGCGGCCGTGGCGGCCGATGTCGCAGGCGGCGTGACCACGGTTTTCCACTGCTGCGCTCTGGCGGCGCTGCCGGTCGCGATTTCACTGCCCTGCGCGTCGGTGAGCTGCCAGTGCAGCTGTTGCAGCGGTTTACACTGGGACGCCATCAATCCGGCAACGCGCGGCAGGAAGGTTTTCAGCACCGCCGGGTCTTTTTCACCCAGCGTGACGATCCGCAGAGAGATCGTGCTGTTACACCAGCTCGACAGCTGATTGTTTTTTACGTTATCGATCCAGACATCCAGTTTCTGTGCCGGGGACTGGACGATGCGATAGTTTTCAGCATAAGCGTGCGTGCTGAGCAGCAGCGCTGCCAGACCCAGTAATCCATATTTCATGTTGGCGTTCTCAATCTCGCAGAGGGAAGAACTGCGCCGCTTCAGAGAGCGAGTGCAGTAAAGTGGTGTCCTGAGGTGACCCAATCCAGACGGCCAGCGCACTGAAGTTATCCTGCTGTCCGGCATCCGGCTGGTCGTTTTTAATGATCTGCTGCATCAGCGTCAGCCACTCTTCCGGCGTATTCACCATGTGCAGCGACTGCTGCATCTGCTCCAGCGACACGCCGTGCCAGAAACCGTCGGTGCAGAGCAGAAAGGCATCGCCATCTTCGATCTCCACCACGTCGCTGTAGCTGGCGTCGCGCTGCTCATCACCCATCCCCAGCGCAAAATAGAGCAGATTGCTGTTGATCCCTTCGGTACGGTGTCCGGCATCCTTCATCTGCTGCACCAGACTGTGATCGGTGGTGACCAGATAGAGATAACCGCGCCGGAACAGATAGAGGCGGCTGTCCCCGGCATGGGCCCAGCAGGCCAGATGGTAGTCCCGGTCGATAAACAGGCTGACCATCGTGGTCCCCATCCGGCTGTGTTCACTGCTGACTTTCTGCTGCTGACGAATGGCGTGGTTGGCGTGATTGACATAGCGGCGAATCGACTGCGCATCAAGATGCGCATTGCCATCAAAGGCCTCCAGCAGGCTGCTGCGGGCGATCGACGCGGCAATCTCGCCGCCGGGGAATCCCGCCACGCCATCACACACGACAAAGCAGGCGGAGCGCTTGCCGATCACATCACCGATCTGGTCCTGGTTACTGGCGCGATCGCCCTGATTCGACGTCGAGGCAATAGTGATATTCATGCGTCATCCGTGTGGGTTTGTGAGTCTTTGTACTGATTGACTTCCAGGTCATAGGCGTGCAGGAACGCTTCGCCAAACAGGGTGTGAAAATCGTCCTCGATTTCGCCCGCTGTCTCGCCGTAACGCTCAACAAAATGTTCCCACAGGGCGGCTTTGCGGCTGCCCGGCAGGCCGATACGTGACACCGATCCCGCCTGGCGCGCCTCCTCCTCCAGCTGTTCCGGATTAAAGGATTGCAGCATGGAGGCGATGATGGCGCGGATCCCGGCGATCATCCCCAGCTGGTGGGCCTGCAGGTCGATCAGCGCGTCGCGTACGGCCTGACGCGGTGGCATAAAGCCCGGCATCCGGCTGCCGAACATCTGCATCAGGACGGTTTTGCCTGACGGCAGCAGCTTGAACGGGTTATTGGCGTCGTCGAGGATCACCGTCATGTCGGCCTTGACGCCGCGCTTGAGGATCGAACGCGATGAGAGCAGTGCAACCGTCCCCTGCGAGAACATACTGAGCATCTGACCAAACTGCAGCATCTGTTCCCGGTCAAACTGGGGCGTCGGCTGCAGGTCACGCAGACCCATCCCTTCCAGCAGCGCATCCAGCAGTTCCCCCTTCAGGGCGTCGCCGCTGTTCTGGCCGGCGGTCGACGGCTGTTCCGTGGCGGCAGGCTGATATCCCGAGGCGACCGGATCGATACGCAGCCGCCCTTTTGGCGTCGGTGAAGGAGCGCGCTGTACGGCCTGCGGCGTGGGCAGCGTAATCCCGCCATACTCATTTTGCGGCGTGACCGCGTCGGGCTGAGCGGCGTCTTCATCTTCGATCAGGGGCGTCTGGCCCGGCGCTTCAGGGTGAGGCTGGCTCTCTGCTGCCTGCTGAGGTAGTGGTGCGTCACTGAACAGCATCGAAAAATCCTGCGCATCCGGCGTGGCAGGCACCGCTTCCGGCGGACGTGCGGTTGCCGGTTTCACGCTGGCCGGGGCTTCCGGGGGCACATGCAGGGTGGCCGGTTTCGCGGTCTGCGGCTCCGGCTGTGCCAGTGGCACCGCGTTGCCCATCATCAGTCCCAGCGGATCGTCATGGTTGCGGGCATCCATGCTGCTTTCACCCTCAAACAGGCTCAGCGGGTCCAGTTCAGCGGCGGGCTTTTCAGCCTGAGGTGCCGCCGTCTTCGGCTGAGCAGAGAGCGTGCTTGGCGTTCTGTCGTCAAAAATGCTTTCCCGGGCGAACAGCGCATCGCCTTCATCAAACAGGCTGCTGTTTTTAGGCTGCTGACCAAAATCGAGCGGCGCGTCATTAGCCAGCTGGGAGAGCGGATCTTCCGGGTTACGCTCCGGCGCGGCAGGCGCGGTCAGCGGATGCGCCTCCGGCAGTTCCGGCGCGGCTTTGCGCTTAGAGAGATCATCCGAGATGGAAAACTCTTTCGCCAGGCTGTCCCAGATTTCGCTGGGAATGGCCGCCGTCGCGGTTTTTTCCACCGGCGGCTCAGGCACTACCGCCGCAGGGCGCACCGGCTCAGGGCGCGGAGCCGTCCTCTCCGTCTGCGGCGGCTGCGCACTGTTGAGGTCACTGACCCGCAGCTGATAATCATCAATGCCCAGAATGTCCCCATCCTGCAGCTCGACCTGACGGCCACGCTCAAGCGGAATATCGTTGAGCAGCACCCGCGTCACATTGCCACGGTTGGTCAGGCGGCACTCACCGCTGGCGGTGATATGCACAATCGCCTGCAGTCGGGAGAGTGTACGGTCGTCATCTGGCAGGACCAGATTATTGTCCACGCCGCGACCAATGGTGCCGCCGGGCGGAAAGAAGTCACAATGGGTCTGCGGCGGCTGTTGGCCCGGTTTAGTCGTTATTATCGTAAAGCGCATAACGGATTCCTGCGGTTAGCGGTTCGGCATCTATAGTGCGCACCTCTCAGGGAAAGGTGCGGGGTATAGGGAGCTATGAGTTGTTACGGGCGATGGGTGAGTATCAATGCGACGCCTTGTGGTGCGAAGCCGGTTCAGATTGATCAAAAGTGAACGTTGCAGGGTGTCAGTTAACCGGTTCAAGACGATTCGCGGGAATATAGCCTGATAACGGCCCCGTCAGACCTGGCTGACTTTCGTCATATGTCGCCACATAAAACCACGCCTGGTTGATACTCTTAATTTTAATTAAAGATGTTTGTGAAGAGACCTTAGCGACAGACTGACTCCCCTGTTCCGGCCGACTCAGGAGTTCACTTTCCTGAATCCCCTGTTTTAACCGCAGGGTTATTAACCAGGGATAACTATCACAGCCCTGCTCAGCCCAGGCTTTTTTTATCGGCTGTGCTGTAAAAGAAACCAGATCAGCCTGATACACGTGATCATCACACTCTGTAGTAACCTTAAGGTTATTAATCTTCACCATGCCATATTGTTCAGCATGCCCTTCTTTATATTTAAAGAAGTCGTCGGGGATCTGAGTGAAATGCCTGCCAATAAATTCACGCGACACGTCAGACCTATTGATGTTAATAATTTTATGCGCGCTGCTTTTATCATCTGCAACAAAGCGTAGCTGAAGCGATGGAGAATTAATATTGCCATGCCATTCCGGTAACCAGTAAGCCTGTAACGTACCGGACTTAACATTATCGTTTGCCATAACACTCTGGCTTAGCGATAAGCACAACAGTAAAAACTTTAAGACGCCTTTCATTTCCGTCACCACTGTGTCAGATAATAACAGGTCAGGCTCAGGACCTTTTTCAGCGAAAGCGAACCCGACTAGTGTAATAAGCAACGCTGAACATCAGATGGAAGAGAGAACTCTGCTACGAAAATCCCGGTCAGAACTACGTTTAAACCTTCCTTTCCCGACGTTATTTCATGGTCCCAACGTCGTGAGCGATAACCTTATCCCTCTTCGTCACTATGTAGTCCCAGAGGTCCTCACCTTTGGTGCTGGGGTAGAATGCGTAGTTAAACGTTTTGTTGCTGAACTCATAGCCCTTAAAGTCGCAAACGTCAGGACAGTGCGTGTTGATCGTTTTCCCCTTAAGCACGATAAAGGAGCCATCTTTAAGGCTTACCGATTTGAGCAAGACCTTATCGCAGGTCAGATTTCCTTCTTCACAACCATACGTTATCTGCGCGTTGAAATGCTTACCTTCAAAACTGAACGTTGTCTTAGCAAACGCCATAAGAGGCAGAGAGATCAGAACAAAAAACCCCAGAAACACCTTCTTAATCTTCATGTTATTCAGCTCCTCCTCATTCTCTTTTAGTCTGGCTCATGTGAAGCTGAGTACTTTCTGTAAACCGTTTTTGCGTCCTGACTTTGCGAGAGCAGTGTGCATTTCAACATTCTGAAGTTTCCAGCGATCGAACCGGTCAGGTCCATCTTCAGATAATCATCAATTAATCTGTCGCCTTCACTAAAGGCGTCAACAGGGAGATGGCTTGCTTCCAGCCAGACTGAGGCACTTTTAAAGGCATCATCAGTAAACGCCTTATCAGAAGAAACTTTCCCTGCACATCGATTCAACAGCCAGTTGCTGAAAATCTGCGGTTGCGTATAGGCGTCTGTTGCAGGTGGCGATATCGCCAGGGCGGCATGCGATATGCCCAGAGCAAATAACAGGAACGGTTTTTTCATTTCAGCACCCAGGGGGAAGCGTCACAGGAAATAACTTTCAATCTCAGCGCCACTTCAGAATAAGAGGCACAAAAAAATGCGCTCCACCCTAATATCCTTTCACGGGCATCGTTTCAGCCATTCTTAGCACAACGAATTTCGACTCAAATTCTGCAGGCAACTAAGCACAGATGATTAAAAGAAATGGCGCCAGATAACAAAACCCATCCCACCGCCCATCATTAAGACACCCGTCAGCATATTTAAATGATGAAGGCGGACCAGCCAGCCAATTTCATCTTCAGGCAGCGACTGAATGAACCTGTATGTTTCACGGCTTACCGGCTGATGCCTGCTGCTATTCATCCGCACGCCTTTATAGAGGCGAGCAAACCAGGAAATCTTCAAAGGGTGAAAAGATGAACCTAAAAAGGAGCTGGTCTGAGTGAGTATATCCAGTTGCAGATTCCGCTTACGAAACTCACTTATCAATGCATCATAGTCTCTGGCATGACGCCTGAAGATGATATAACCGACAAGCTGTAACGGGATTGAGATTAAGAATGCACCCACTGATAAAAAAATAAGCACATCAGAAAAAGGTATCGTGTTCATTTTCTGGGACCCATTCAGTAAGGCAGTTTCCTGAGAAGGTCAGTACGCCCTTTGTCAATATGGATAACACAGAGGTTGGTTGCCACCGCATTGGCATTACTATTCTCTTCAGCGGCAAAGGCTTCAAGTCTGCATTGACCATCACGATATTTAAGCCAGTTACGCTGTGTATCGACCATAACAGCGACATACTCATCCGCCACTTTTTTCTGCGCGCCATACAGCTGAAAAATGCGTTTTTTTGCCGTCTGGTACTCCCTGTTCAGCTCCTCTTCTGCCAGCTTTTTCTGCTGAACAGTACACTGATACAACGCACCGTCTGAAGGCTGTTTTACACAGATATCATCCGCAAGTGCTGAAGCACTAATAAAAAGAGAGGCTGCGGCAAAAACGCACTTAAAGAGCTTCACAGGTATCCTGCAACATCTAGTTGAGCACATAAATAAATATGGACATAAAGAAAACCCAGGCAAAAGTCATGCAGAACGTAAACTGATAAAGATGAAGCGTCTTCTCCATCCACGCCACATTTTCCTGAGGTTGTTGCTGCACGAAGTCATAGGCTCTGATGCTAACCTTTTCCGTTTGAGAAAAGCGCATCTTGCGCCCTTTTCTGAGATTCATGAAAAAAGCGATTTTCTGATAGTTAGCATAAAAACCTAGGTTATTTGCAAATTTCGTTGTCAGATCTAACTGCAAGCCAGCCTTCTGATAGCAATCAACAAAATTTTGATACGCCACCTGATGAGCTTTAAAATACCAGGCAGCATAAATATGCATAGCAATCACTAACGCAGATAAAAACAAACAGCCATACATGAAAAAATCATACAAACTCATAAAATCTTATCCGTCATTGCAGGTCGATGAGTTTGCCTTCATTAAACGCATGTCAGTTCCTGCTTTTAAAATACGCCCCTGGCAGGGGCGTACCTGATTACGCTTCTTTGTTGCCTTTGATGTCCCAGCCTGCGCTGCTCTCAGCGCCCTTGCCGCCGGAAGCACTCTGCTCCCAGTACTGCTGCTTCACTTTAGAAGCCTGGAAGGAGTAGGTCATGCCCAGCGTATCGCCGTTGTCAGAACCGTTGTAATTAACGGTGGTCACCAGCACATCTTCCAGAGTAATGCGTGCATACTCAACCTGAGTCCCACCCGCTTTACAGATAGAAAGTTCAACTTTAGCGAGATGCTTACCGCTGGCACAGTTCTTCAGCAGTGCCGTGGTCGATTTGTCGATCAGGGCGTTAACGTGCAGGTCGTTAAAGTTAACTTTACCGGCACCGCCGCCGCCGCCAACAGACATGTTGCCTGGCTGAGAGGCACCCCATGAGAAAGAGGTAATATCGGTCCAGCCAGTGTGGTTAGAGTCTTTAGACTCGCCGGTGACACCGTCAACCTTCATAAACATATCAATAGCCATTATCTTTCACTCTTTATTGGTTGAGATTATTGCTTTCAAAAAAGCAAGGATATGGCAAAAAGAAAAGCATGGGGCTGAATAAAACAGTCCATATTTTACCTTTGCCTTGCTTCTGAAATAGCGTCATTAACGCTATTTCAGACTTCTTGCTGCCCGTTTTTTAAATCGGACAAATACTTTTATTTCTCGCTTGTTCATAGCGAAACCTGACATGCGAATTAATCTTCTTCCATTCGCCTGAGATTGCAGCCGGCCATTCTGTAGACAGTAATATCATGCAAAGTTTATAGTAGCGGGCCTGTCAATTGCTCAAAAAAGGAATGAGCGTGAAGAAAATCATCTTACTTTTCCTGGCCATATTAATGTCACTACTTTCACTTTATTCGATCACTAAACTTGTCGGGTCGATATATCTCATTTCTCGCTATGAGCATTTCAATGCCTATTCACTCGGATTGATTGCCGGTAAAGCCGTCTTCATCGCAGTTTGCGTCGCGGTGACTTTTATACTGGTGAAAAGCGTACGCAAACGCACTCAGTCTGAAAAAGACCGCGCATAGCATTGCACACCAGGCTCAGGCAAACATCCGGTTAATAGCCTCATCAGCAGGGAAGCGCGCGATGCAGATTCAGACTCCAGCATCGCGCCCCTTTTCACCCTTTAGGCGTTGTCATTTTTCAGTGACGGCAGCTTAGAAACCAGACGCAGTGACACCGTCAGTCCTTCCAGCTGGTAGTGCGGACGCAGGAAGAACTTCGCGGCGTAGTAGCCTGGATTATCCTCCTGCTCTTCCACATTGACCTCAGCCGCCGCAAGTGGCTTACGTGATTTGGTCTCCTGGGAGGAGTTAGCCGGATCGCCATCGACATAGTTCATCACCCAGTCGTTCAGCCAGCGCTCCATCTCATCGCGCTCGCGGAAGGAGCCGATCTTGTCACGCACGATGCACTTCAGGTAGTGCGCGAAGCGGCAGCAGGCAAACAGGTAAGGCAGGCGCGCCGCCAGACGGGCATTGGCCGTGGCATCCGCATCGTGATACTCCGTCGGCTTCTGCAGTGACTGCGCACCGATAAAGGCGGCAAAATCAGAGTTTTTGCGATGTACCAGCGGCATAAAGCCGTTTTTCGCCAGCTCCGCTTCGCGCCGATCGCTGATGGCGATTTCGGTCGGACACTTCATGTCCACGCCGCCGTCGTCGCTTGGGAAGGTGTGGCACGGCAGGTTTTCAACCGCCCCGCCTGACTCCACGCCGCGAATCGCGGTGCACCAGCCATACTCTTTGAACGAACGGTTGATGTTGGCTGCCATCGCGTAGGCGGCATTGCTCCACGCGTAGTTGCTGTGATCGGAACCGTCGGTCTGCTCTTCAAAATCGAAGCTGTCGACCGGGTTGGTGCGGATGCCGTACGGCAGACGCGACAGGAAGCGCGGCATGACCAGCCCCAGATAACGGGCATCTTCCGATTCACGCAGACTGCGCCAGGCGGCATATTCAGTGTTCTGGAAGATCTTGGAGAGGTCACGCGGATTCGCCAGCTCCTGCCAGGACTCCATCTGCATCACTTCTGGCGCGGTACCGGTAATAAACGGACAGTGCGCTGCCGCCCCGATACGAGCCATCTCACCCAGCAGCTCAACATCCTGCGGACTGTGATCGAAATAGTAGTCACCTACCAGACAGCCAAACGGCTCGCCGCCGAACTGACCATACTCCTGCTCATAAATTTTCTTGAACAGCGGGCTCTGGTCCCAGCCAGCGCCTTTGTAGCGCTTCAGGGAGCGGCCCAGCTCCTGTTTGGAGATGCTCATGAAGCGGATTTTCAGCATCTCGTCGGTTTCGGTGTTATTCACCAGGTAGCTCAGGCCACGCCAGGCACTCTCCAGCGACTGAAATTCCGGATGGTGAATAATCTGGTTTACCTGCTGCGACAGCTTTTCATCGATCTCCGCGATCAGTGACTGGATGGTGCGATAGGCATCGCTGGAGACGGTCACGGTATTTTCCAGGGCCTGCTGCGCCAGGGTTTTTACCGCGCTTTCCACGGCAGCGCGCGCCTGATCGCTTTTTGGCCGGAACTCTTTGTTCAGCAGCGCGCTGAACTCATCCTGACTGAAGCTGGCCGCGCCCTGGGACTGCGGCTGTTGTGAAGTCTGGGTCATGCTTTAGGCTCCTCTGCGTCAGTGGTGTCACCCTGCTTTGGCAGATGGGTCAGGGCCTGTAACAGCGTCGGGTCCTGCAGCACTTTACCAATCAGCTCTTCCGCGCCGTTTTTGCCATCCATGTAGGTCAGCAGGTTGGCCAGCTGGGTACGCGCTTCCAGCAATTTGCTTAGCGGCTCGACGTTGCGGGCCACGGCATCCGGCGAGAAGTCATCCATGCTGTCAAAGGTCAGATCAATATTCAGTTTGCCTTCGCCGTTCAGGGTGTTATCCACCTGGAAAGCGGCGCGCGGCTTCAGGGCTTTCATGCGCTCATCGAAGTTATCGATGTCGATCTCAAGGAATTTACGCTCGTCGATGCCCGGTTGCGGCTCCAGCGGTTTACCGACCAGATCCGCCAGCACGCCCATCACAAACGGCAGCTGAATTTTGCGTTCCGCGCCATAAATTTCCACGTCATATTCAATCTGAACGCGAGGCGCGCGATTGCGGGCAATGAACTTCTGCCCACTGGATTTGCTTGTTGCCATGGTTTTCTCCATTAATGATGCGCGGATAAAGTGTCACAGCAGGCGCGCAGGTCCCGCTGTGTGAGTGCGTTATGTCTGCTTAATCGCGACGGCCGAAAATGGTTTCCAGCTGATGCACCCCATCAGGGGCCAGTTCACGGATGATCTCCAGAAAGTCGCGTTCGATTAAACGCTGAACCCGGTCGATCATCAGTGGTGCCGGATGGCTCGGCTCGTGCTGGGTAAAATAGAGCTTTACCTTTTCCAGCATCAGCTGAGCGTCGGCGCGGGAGCCAATCTGCACACTGCGCCAGTCAGTGGCTGCACGGAGTGCCGCCGGTGCAGGCGCTGCTGCGGTTTCAGCCGGCTGTTCCGTCGCCGCTGCCGTGGGGACCAGGGCGCTGAGATCGGTGGCCTCGCCGCGCTCGGCGATCAGTGCAATCTGCCTGCGCAGCTGCGTCAGTTCCGGCACGGCGGCGTCGCCCAGCCGTTCGGCCACGGTTTCGCAGATGGTCTGCAGCCGCTCATGAATCTGCAGCACCGCCTCAATGCCGGGCTGATCGCCCCGCGCCAGTTCGTCGATCAGACGCGGCAGGCCACCCGGATAGTCAGCCACCTCTGTCTTGCTGCCGTCGCACAGCGCAGCGGCATCGCGCAGCGTGATCCCATCGGAGGGGTAGCGCAGCAGCCAGCTCTGGCGCACCGCGCTGCTCAGGGGCGACTTGTCACCCAGCAGCGCCAGCGCGTTGATGCGGTAGAAAGGATCCTGTTCGCCATACTCTTCCAGCCGCGGCCACAGCGGCTCCCAGTAAAGCAGTAAGGCCTGCTCAATCAGTTTCAGGCCCTGTGCGTAGCCCGGCAGCCCTTTCAGCTCGGTCCAGGCGTGAGTCAGCGCCAGCATCACCCGCAGATCTTTGCTGCGTTCCAGCAGCGCGATCGCCAGTTTCTCCACTTTGTTCCAGTCCGCCGGTTCCGCCGGAATGATCGTGCTGCCGAACTGCTGCTCCGCTTTACCGGCGCTGGCCTGCTCCATCGCCTGAAAATCGGCGTGATACTCCAGGTTATCCCCACCGGGATTGTCGTCGCTGACCGGTGCCAGCAAAGCCTCAATATTGGTCGTCATGCGTGTCGCCTCAGGATTCAAACATCGGGGGATAAAGTCCGTTTCGTCCCGGCTTTGCCCCGCCGGCCGGATCAAACAGCAGGGAAAAAAGCTGGGCGGTGAAGTTACCGCTGTGCACCTGGGTATAAAGCGGAAACCCGTCGCTCTGGTTCGTCCACCAGAAGCTGGTGTAGAACTGCGGATCAAAGTTCTCGCCCGGCAGCGTCCAGTTCAGCGTCGAAGGGGTGTCGCCATGCCCGATCACGTTGAGAATGTCTGACGATTCGTCTGACGCCTGAGGAGGCTGCGGCTGCGGGATACTGAGCAGTGCCTGATCCAGCTGTTCCGGTGAGCCGCCGCCCTGCACCACCCGCAGCAGTGTATTGCCCACCTGCTGATACCACTCACCGGAACGCGCCAGCAGCGCGGGTGACCACTCGGCCGGGGTGAAATGACGCAGCGCACAGAGCGGGTAGTTACGCCCCACACTGTCACGCGCGGCAATCAGGCAGCCCATCTGGATGAGCTGGCTGCCGAGCATCGGGGGAACCACAAAGTTCCATACCGGCGCATTAAGAAACGGCCGTGAAGGCGCGTTATCGCCTTCCTGATTGCTCTGCCAGTGGTGGAGCCCCACCTGAAACCAGCTGGACCACTGGCGATAGAGCACGTCCGGGAAGCGGCGCTTTACAAAGTCACCCGCGCTGGGCAGTTTGCCGTACCAGCAGGGTGCAGCGTATTGAGTCATTGTCGGATCCTGTTTCAGGGGCAGCTAAAGCCGGGAAGCTGGAACGGGTTACGAATGCTGCCAGGGGTAAACGACAGCGTCACCTGATGGCCTTCCACGCTGAACGTTGCTTCGCGGGTCAGTCCGCCAGCCGCGGTCACCCGGGCACGGTCGAAGAAGCGATTGAGCGCCCACGGGCCGCTGGTGACCAGGGTGGACGTGGTGCCGTTGGTCAGACCGAGCTGCATCCGCACCTGGCTGGTGCCGCCGGGACCGGGCCAGCTGACCAGCTGAACCGCCTGCGGGCCGTGGCTGTAACGCAGAATCTGTCCATCCACATCCAGCGTCAGGTTAAGAATATCGTTGTCCATCCTGACGGTGCGCAGCGTCACGCGGAAGCCTGGGGTGGTTGCGCCGTTGGCAAAGAAGGCATCGCGAATCGACTGCGCCTGCTGGAAGGGACGCAGCAGGGCTTCGCCGCCTGGCAGGGTTTTACCGTCAATGCCCGGCGTAAAGCGCCACGCCGCGCGGGTGGTATCCACCTTGCTCGCCAGGTTGTCACGGAAGAAGCTGTCCATCATGCCGCTGCCTGGCGCAAACATCCGGGCCAGGTCGTCGGGCGTTACCTCGCTGCGCGCAGAGCGCACCAGCGGATAGCGACCGGCAATCGCCTGACGGCAGAAGCTGCCGACCTCCATGGTGATGCGTTTGCGGACGTTATCCATGTCGCGACGCTGAGCATCGCTGCTGGCCCCCACGGCCATGCTGGAAACCATGTTCTGCAGCGACCCCGGCAGGCGACCGGCGCTGGCCTGCAGACGGCTGATCGCATCGCTGGCCGGTGGCGGCATCCCGCTGTTGGCGGCATCCTGCACCGCCGTGAGGTAACGATAAAGGTCGTCAATCTGATGCAGGAAATCATCGACTGCCAGCACCTTGCTGCCCTGCTGTAACGGCTGCGCCAGCTCCAGAATCGGCGCAAAGTGCAGCGCCACCGCCTGCTCCGGTGCAGCCTGCGCGGCACCCTGGCCCCGTGCGGCGCTGGCGTCGGGCGAGGTAAACAGCGCTTCCAGCGTGCGGGTGGCGCTGTTATCTGACGGCTGCTGCGGCTGCGCGGTTTTCTCATCAGGCTGTGCCCGGTTCAGCGTCAGCAGTTTACTGAGGTTGATGACCATCTGGCGCAGCGGTGAGTGATTGCCAGAGAGCAGGCGCGCCGTGTTGATGCGCTGTGACAGATCGGCGCTGCTGTTGAGCTGGATATCGCTGAGGAACTGCTCCCACTGGCGGATATAGTCCAGCACATAGAGCTGGCGCACCGCGAGGTCGATCTCCTCGCTTTTCTGCTGCGGCGCGGCCCCATCCAGCACCCAGAGATCGTCCTTATAGAGCGCCTGCGTCACCGGCGCGATCTGCTTATCCACCTGCTGCCAGTAGCCATCCGGCGTGTAGAGCCCCTCTACCCCGTCGTTGACCGACTTGCCGCTTTTGCGTGAAAACACCAGCTCGCTCTGCGGCCCACCCAGCGCCGACAGCGTGACCGGCTGTAGCGTGCCGTTGCGCTGCAGCAGCCGCTTCAGTCGGCCATAGACCCGCTGTGAGAGCGGCATCTGGTTAATCAGCGTCTGTTCGCGCCTGACCAGCGCATCATCCTTCGCGTAAGGCGACGACTGGATCTGCGTCTCCAGCAACTGTTGCAGGTGCCATGCCAGCTGTTTGACCTGCTGCTGGGTGACGTTCTGCGGCAGTTCGCGGGAGAGGTTAAGCATCAGCCACGCCTGCAGGAACTTGCCATCGTAATGCTTTGGCTGGTAAAGCATCTGATACGCCTTCAGCGCCTCATAGCTGTAGTCAGCGTCGCTGCCATTGTCATTGCGCAGCCAGCGGGTGATGTTCTGTGCCACCTGCGGCAACAGCAGCTGCTTCAGCGCTTTGTCGTAGAGCGCCCGGGTTGCATCGCTGACCTCGGTGCCGCGATAGAGCCCCATCCGGCGCGTCAGCGGTGGCGAGTCGAGCGAGAAGTCGGCGCTCTCCGGCAGGTGCAACAGGGTATTAAGATAGGGCACCAGCGCAAACAGATCGCCATTGACCTGCTGCTGTAACCGATCGCCCAGCTGCTCCACCTGCGGCGTTTTGGCAGCCATCTCCTGCAGATAGGCTTTGTTTTTGCTGTAGCTGGTGAGCCACAGCGCGCCAGCCACCAGTAACAGCACCAGCAGGGCCAGATAGCCCGACCACAGACCGGCGCGGTTGCGCAGCTCCCACCAGCGGTTGCTGCCCGCCAGGCCAGACTCCTGGAAAATTACATTTTCCAGCACCCCTTTCAGGAAGAAGCTCTGCCCTTTGTTCTGCGGGATCGGCGCCTCTTTATCGACATGGTCCCAGCTTCCCGACTCACCCGCCTGCTGGTTCGGCAGATTGAGTGCGCGGTTTAGCTCCCCCATCACCCGGTCAAACGGCAGACCTTCCTGGGTGCCGCTGGCAAAATAGATGCCGCGCGGGGCGAACTGGGTTTCAAAATCAGAGCGGGCAAACAGCGTGTCGAGCGCCTCTGCCAGCACCGGACGCAGTGCCGCAAACTCCTGCGGGAACAGATAGCTCTCGGCCCGCGCCTGCGCGTCGCTCTCTGTCAGCAGCCGATCCGCCAGCCCCGCTTCCAGCCGCTGCTGCAGCAGGGAGTACTCCTGCTGAAACTGGTTATTCAGCTCAAAATCGGCGGCGGAGGCCTGCGCCCACGGGAAGGTGAACCCCCACACCTGTTCACGCTGCGCTTTATCCAGCGCGGCAAAGTAGCTGCGGAACCCTTTGAGCAGGTCCGCCTTGGTCACCAGCACATAGACCGGGAAGCGGATGCCGAGACGGTCATGCAGCTCCATCAGGCGCTGACGCAAAGCCAGCGCCTGGTTGCGCAGCGCTTCAGGCGACTGGGTCAGCAGATCGGAGACGCTGAGGGTGACGACCACGCCGTTGATCGGCTGACGTCCGCGATATTTGCGCAGGAGTCCGAGAAAGTGGTGCCATTCGCTGGCGTCGCGCTCCTGCTGACTCTCCTGGGTGCTGTAACGCCCCGCCGTGTCGAGCAGAACAGCTTCATTGGTAAACCACCAGTCGCAGTTGCGTGTGCCGCCAATCCCGCGCAGCGCCGACTTCCCGAACTTATCCGCCAGCGGAAACTGCAGGCCGGAGTTGACCAGCGCGGTGGTTTTACCGGCACCGGGTGCGCCGATAATCATGTACCACGGCAGCTGGTAGAGATACTGGCGGCCAAAGCGCTGCGCCCAGAACGGTGTCCCTTTGCTGCTGTGACGCTGGAAGTGCGCCTTTTTCAGCATCTCTGTGGCTTCTGAGAAGCGCCCTGCCAGCACCTGCTCTTCGCTGGTCAGCCGCTGCCGGTCCGCTTCCGGGGCGTCACTCTTGCCGGTTTCCAGGCTCGACATCAGCTTGCGGTTAAGCCAGAAGTTATAGAACCGCGGGATCGCCTGCCCCAGGCCCCACACCAGATAGAGCAGCGCAATACTGATGATGCGATTCTGCTCCGGCTCAAGCGGACGCGAATCCACGATAGAGAAGACCGGGCCGATGACCCAGATGATAAAAGAGAGCGCGGTGATGCCGACAAAGCCCCACGCCAGGCGGCTGGTCAGTACCGCAAACAGGATATTCAGCATGGATCAGTTCCCTCTCGCCAGGCCGTTAAGTTCGGCATGGGTCGCATCCGGTGCTACCAGCAGCGTGATTTCAACCCGACGGTTACGTGCACGATTTTCTGCGCTGGTGTTTGGCACCAGCGGATTGCTTTCACCGCGCCCTTCCGCTTTCACCCGTGAAGGCTGCGCCAGCTGCTGTTGCAGCAGGCTCTGCACCGACTCGGCACGCGCCAGAGAGAGTTCAAAGTTGGAAGCGAAGCGCGCACTGCGAATCGGCACGTTGTCGCTGTAGCCAATCACCTGAATCTGGCCGCTGACGTTGTTCATGGCGGCGGCGATACGCCGGATGACGTCGGTATAACGTCCACGCACCTCGGTGGCCGCCGATGCAAACAGCCCGTCCCCTTTCAGCGTCACGACGCTGCGGTCCGCCTCGTCGCGCACCGCCACCAGCCCGGCATCAATTTCCGGTTTCAGGAAGGCGCGCAGGTTCAGCGTGGCAGGCGGAGGGGGCGCCGGATTACCGATCTTCACTTCCGGCAGGGCCGTCTGGTAGATACGCGCCAGCACCGGCGAGGTGTAATCGCCCAGACGCCAGTTGAGCACGATATAAAACAGGCAGGCGGCCAGCCCCGCCACGGCCGCACAGGCCCACAGCGGAATCATCGGCCGCCAGAGTTTGCGCAGTACCGGCTGATCGGTCGGGTGCGGTGACAGCGCCGCCGCGTAACTGCCGCGCACGCTTTTAATCATCTGCAGCAGCCGCTGTTTAATGGTCTCCAGCTGCGAGCGCCCGTTGTCCAGCACCCGATAGCGCCCTTCGAATCCCAGCACCAGACAGAAGTAGATCAGTTCCAGCATCAGAATGTGACGACGCGGGTTCTGTGACAGCTTCGCCAGCAGCTGGAAAAACTTTTCGCCGCCCCAGGTTTCGTTGTGAAAGGTGACCAGCAGACCGTTGCTGGTCCAGACGCCGCGACTGCCCCAGGGGGTCAGCGCCGCCGCCTCATCCAGCGCCGTGCAGAGGCAGTAACGCGCGCCGATAATCACTTCATAGCCGAGCCCCGACTGCTGACAGCTCAGTTCAAAGCGCCGGATCTGGTCGATCAGCTGCTGGCGCAGTTGGGCCGGGTCGTCATGGGTGACGGAATGTCGGATCTGGGGAATGGCATTAATCAGGGGATTCGCCGCCGCGACCAGCACATTCTGATGGCTGGCATCCGGCGCAATGTCGCTGTGTGATTTTTCGTGTTCCTGCATCATGCTGCGTGCTCAGTTTATTATTCTGACTGACTGCGGATGGCCCAGAACTCCATGTTCAGGCCCGGAAACTCACCGGCAAGGTGCAGCGCAAAAGCGCCTGAGCGCTCCATCTCTTTCCATAGCTCGCTGTTCTTATCCAGTTCGAAATAGTTGTAACCGGCATGCCACGGGATCTGCGGCGGCGCGCCGGGCATTGCCCTCAGGGCCAGACCCGGCAGCTGCAGCTGCACCAGATCGCGGATTTTGCTGACCGGCGCGACTTTCATCTGCGCCGGGAAGTGAGTCTGCAGGGTGTCGGCGGGGACACTGGCTTTAACCGCCAGCACAAAGCCAAACTCATGCACCATGCTGCTTTCCGGCACGGTCGCGACATTGAGGCCGTGTGAGCGCTGGATCAATGGCAGCTGAATTGCGCTCTCCTCCATCACCTGTGACAGTCCCTGACGCAGCAGCAGTGACAGGCGGCTGAAGCAGCCCTGCAGATCGTCATGATCGTAAAGCGGCAGCCCGTCCGGGGCGCGGGAGGGCGTCCAGGTGCTGAGTTCTGCCGCCAGTTGCACCCAGTGGCTGTAGAGCGTCTCCGGATGAAGCAGCGGCAGATGCTGCAGATGGCTGTGCAGGCCAAGCTGACGATTGAGCAGCGCCAGCAGCATAAAATCGACCATATCGGCGCTGTTGAAGCGGCCTGTGCCGGGCGCCCGCTGGCTCAGCTGCTGGCTGCGTTGCTGGATCAGCCCGTGCAGATCGTTGAACATGTTCTGCAGCGGACGGCTGCTATTGAGGGTCAGCATCGGTGGAATGTAGTCGCTGTCGAGCCGGATATGGTTGTCGCTGCGTTTTTCAATCACCTGCGCCACGCCCATTGCGGTCCACTCAGCGGTCAGGTCCTGCTCCAGCATCAGACGCAGGCGCAGTTTGCCAAACTGCACGGTCGCGCTGCCCACCGCCTGAGCGTTGTCATCTTCCACTTCCGCTTCCCAGGCCAGATAGCGCGCCAGAGAATCCTGAGACTCCTGGAAGGCAACTGCCTCACGTCCGTTGCGGCGGGCCGGTATCGCCAGCACGACCTTGCTGCGGTCAATCGTGGCAGGCAGATCGAGCGGTGCCGGGCCATGCCGGGGCTGACTGAACGCAAAGAAGGTGCCGTCCGGCAGGCAGCCGCTGGCGGCACTCAGAGCCAGTTTGCCCTGACGCATCAGCGCCTCATCAAACTCCAGATCGTAAAAACCCCAGGTGAAGGGGCGCAGGGACTGACCCCATTCACGCAGGGTACTGAGAAGATAATTTTCTGACTGCTGGAAATGGTGAGGACGCAGAAACATCCCCTCGGTCCAGACCACCTTTTCGGCTCTGTTCATAGGCATCACTGTTTTTCCACTCGTAGGCCGTTAACGCCCGCGACGATGCGGGCATTCAGCTCGCCATCGTTACGTTTCCAGAACGCCCAGAATGCGGGGGCATCGCCTTCCGGGACCGGCAGCGACAGCCGCCAGACTTTGCCATCCAGCGCCTGGTATTCCGCCATGATGCCGATGAAGCGCGCCTCGGGCAGACTCCGGATGCGCAGCGTTTTGCTGCGCTGGTCCGGCGTCAGGAAGAACTGTTGCGTATTCAGTTGCGCACTACCCAGCGCGGTCGCCGGCTGGTTTTGCAGGGAGTAGAAATCGGCCGACATGAAATCCGCGTCGGAGGTCAGTAACATGACCCGCACTTTCAGCGGCGCACCGCCGTTGACCTGGTTCTGCGCCTGCACATCCAGGTTGTAGTAGGCCACTGGCGGCGTACTGCTGCTGCAGCCTGCCAGCAGCCAGGCTATCACGCCGATCAGCGCCGCGCGCAGTTGTCGTGTCATCATCATCCTGCCCTCCCTGCTCAGTGCGATTAGTTAATGATCCAGGTTCCGCTGCTGCTGTTCTGGCAGGCAGTGCTGTCACCGTTGACCGCGACGCAGGTCTTCTTCTTGCTGCTGCTGCGTGCACGGCGTTTTGGCTGATCGGCTTTCACGGTCTGATCGTAAAGCTCGCTTTTCACGACGGCGCGGAACGGCACATAGCCTGCCAGCTTAACGGAGGCCTGTGGCGCAGCCGGTGGCGTCGCCTCTTTCGCGCTGGCGGCATCCTTTTCCGGTTCCGCAGCGGCCTGAGCCGGTTCACCCAGCGCCAGCCAGTTGTTCTCTACCTGACCAATGACGGTGTAGCTGTCACCGCTTTTCAGGGTCTCAACCACTTTGCCGCCAAAGCTGGGCTGACTCATTACCGAGGCGGGATAGAGCGCACGGTAAGGCTGATTCACCGGCGTGAACTGGGCTGGCGGTTTAATCGCATAGCGGTGGCTGATCGCCACGCCATCGACTGTGCTGGTCACCAGCGTGTCATCCGTCATTTTTGGGGGCGTTTTACAGCCCGCAAGAGAGAAAACAACCATCAGGCCTAATGCAATGCGGAGCTTCACCATATTTTTCATGTTGTGTTCCATTCGTACCTAGAAGAGTGGCCAGGGGCCGGGTGTCAGTAATGAAAATCGGAGGGTGTTAAATGTCTGGCCGCTGATTAGTACCAGATCAAAAAGCAATCATTAAGCAGATTGCGCTGAATTAGCGTCTGCCCTGCTGAAAAACGATCAACAAAGATTAAGTATGAAAAGCGACTTCGGCAGGCTAAGGCAGAGACGGGAAGAAATTACGCCTGAATGTAAATGATCAAATTGTTGATCTATTTCTTTCCGACAAAATTCCTGAGGCAGGGTAAATCCAGAGATTACTTAAGCCATCCATGACAGAAAAACTTTCGCGCTGACAATTCAGATGTCGCTGAAAGTTTAAGCAGACCGCACCAGCCACCCTTCCCTGACCGCTGTTAGTTGTTCATTTTAAACACTTTATCAATCCATGATCTCTCATAGCTACCGCACGAGTCAGGAAAATCCTGCCCGTGAGCCTGAAACCAAAATCCATTTGTAAATATTAGCTGCAAGTTTACATAAGACTGACGAAAATTCAACGGCACGGTTTTGGTGCAAAAAACATCAGTTTTCATTAACTAATTTTGTTAATACAAATCTGCCTCACTTTTAACCATCTACATAGGAGTAATCTTAACAAGCTGCGTTAATATGAAGTATTTTTACTCAAAAATATGACAGGGCTGAAATCAGCATTAATACCTCTCATGTAATGAGTGGCGCTATTAAGGAAAGATCAGAATGATTCGTGCCCCGGAAGCAGAGAGGCATCGGGCGTCAGTTCGCAAAGGAGAATTCGTATAAATGCCAGTTTATCAATACGTTAATATATTGATGTAGTGCCTGGCTGCAGCCAGGCACCCGGCGTGAGGAGGGGAAAGTAAGCGAAACGTTAAATAAACATGTTAAATTTTTTAACAGACTGATTAATTGTTCTTTACCGGGCCGTCTGATGGTTTCCGAAGGCAAAAATCACCCGGTACATTACATCCTCTAATCGTACAAAAACTACGCCGTAGCGTGGTTCAGCGGTGATAACGGAGAGGAATGAGAGCCGCAGGCAGCGGCTCCCCGCGTCAGGTTCAGAAAAAACCGAGCGGTTCGATACTGTAGCTGACCAGCAGGTTTTTGGTCTGCTGATAGTGATCCAGCATCATTTTGTGGGTCTCACGCCCAATCCCCGATTTCTTATAGCCACCAAAGGCCGCGTGCGCCGGATAGAGGTGATAGCAGTTTGTCCAGACGCGTCCGGCTTTGATTGCCCGGCCGACCCGATAAGCGCGGTTGATATCGCGGGTCCAGACGCCTGCCCCCAGCCCATAGATGGAGTCGTTGGCGATGCGGACGGCTTCGGCTTCATCCTTAAAGGTGGTGATGCCGATAACCGGGCCAAAGATCTCCTCCTGGAATACCCGCATGCTGTTGTTGCCTTTCAGCAGGGTCGGCTGAATGTAGTAGCCACTGTTGAGGGAATCATCCAGTTTCTCGACGCCTCCGCCCACCAGCACCTCCGCGCCCTCCTGCCGGGCCACGTCCAGATAGGAGAGGATTTTATCAAACTGCTGCTGTGACGCCTGGGCACCCACCATCGTCTCTGTATCCAGCGGATCGCCCCGTTTAATAGTTTTCACCCGCTTCATGACGGCCGCCATGAACGGCTCATATATCGACTCCTGCACCAGCGCCCGTGACGGGCAGGTACAGACTTCGCCCTGGTTCAGGAAGCCCAGCACCACGCCTTCGGCTGCTTTCTCAATAAAGCTCTCTTCCGCCTGCATGATATCTTCAAAGAAGATATTGGGTGATTTCCCGCCCAGCTCGACCGTAGAGGGGATCAGGCTCTTCGCCGCCAGCTCCAGAATATGGCCGCCGGTGGCGGTAGAACCGGTAAAGGCAACTTTGGCAATGCCGGCGTGGGACGCCAGCGCCTCACCCGCCTCTTTACCAAACCCGTGCACCACGT
>NZ_PUGA01000042.1:0-34638 GCF_003236725.1 Pantoea sp. ARC270 | reverse complement strand
GAGCAGCGCCAGCGCGATGACCACAAACAGCGAGTAGCAGTACTCGCCGGCGCTGGAGGCGGCGAACCCGACCGGAATGAAGCCAGCGATCATGACCAGCGTGCCGGTCAGCATCGGAAAGGCGGTGGTTTTAAACGCCCAGGTGGCGGCCTGCCACTTACTGTCACCCGCTTCCAGCCGGGCCACCATCGCCTCGACGGTGATCATGGCGTCATCCACCAGCAGCCCCAGTGCGATAATCAGCGCACCCAGCGAGATGCGCTGCAGCCCGATACCGGCCAGCAACATACCGGTAAAGGTCATCGCCAGCACCAGCGGGATCGCCGCCGCCACCACCAGTCCGGCGCGCAGCCCCAGCGAGATAAACGACACGGCTAACACAATCACTACAGCTTCACCCAGGATTCGCACAAAACCGCTGACCGCCGTTTTTACCACCGCAGACTGATCGGCAACGCGGGTCATGGTGATGCCGTGCGGTAACTGACCAGCCAGCGTCTGCATGCGCTGATTCAGCTGCTGACCAAAGTCGAGCAGGTTGCCGCTGGCGGCCATGGAGACGGCCAGCCCGATAGCGGGCACGCCATTGACCCGGAACGTCGGGGCGGGCGGTTCGGCGGGTTGCAGGCTGATCGTTGCGAGATCGGTCAGCGGGATAAAGCGATCGCCGATATGCAGCGTCATCGCCTGCAGGCTGTCGACGGAGGTCAGGGTGCCGCTGACCCGCAGCGCAATATTCTCGCGGTCGGTGCGCAGGCTGCCCGCCGGGACGACCTCGTTCTGCGCGTTGATGGCGTCGCTGACCTGCTGCAAATCGAGACCCATGCCATTGAGCTTTTGCGGAGAAAAGGCGATAACCACCTGTTGCTCCTGCACCCCCAGCAGCCGGGTTTTGCCGATGTCGGGCAGGGTCGCCAGAGCGCGCCGCAGGTTATCGACGCGGTCGCGCAGCTCACGGGCGCTAAATCCCTCAGCGGTGAAGCCATAAATCGTGCCGAAGGTGTCATCAAACTCGTCGTTCACCGCCGGACCCTGCACGCCCTGCGGCAGAGAGGTGCTCACATCCTGCATCTTTTTGCGCAGCTGATACCAGATGCCCGCGACCTGAGACGGCGGCGTATCGTCACGCAGGTTGACATAGATGACCGTCTGCCCGGCGCGGGTTTCACTCTCCACCGTATCGAGAGAGGGGAGTTCCTGCACCTTCTGCTCCAGCACGTCCGTCACCAGCTGCACCATGGTATTAACGTCGGCGCCCGGCCATTGGGCAGAGACCACCGCGGTTTTGATGGTAAACGCCGGATCTTCATTGCGTGACAGATGTTCATAGCTCATCACGCCCGCGGCCATCACCAGCAGCATGAAAAAGACCACCAGCTGCTGATGCGCCAGCGCCCAGCCAGAGAGGTTAAAGCCAGCCGGTTTTTTCATGGTTCCTCCTGCGCAGGCAACACTTTTTCGCCGGGCTGCAGGGTGGCGACGCCGGCGGTAACGATGCGCTCGCCAGGCTGAATACCGGATGCGACGAAGATTTGCTGAGCATCAAAGCGGGCCAGCACCACCGGGCGAAGCTGCAGACGGGAAGCCGCATCCACAACCAGCAGCGCCGGCTGGTCGGCTAAGCGCGTCAGGGCGCTGGCGGGCAGGGCGATGACCGGCGGTTGCGAGTCGGGCAGGGTAACCATAACGGTGGCACCGGGCGCCATCGCCTCGGGCGGCTGATTCAGCGTGACACGCAGCCGCCAGGTGCGGGTCTGCGGGTCAGCCTGCGGACTGATGTCACGGACCGTGCCGCTGGCCTCGATGCCGGGGTCGGCAAGCAGCGTCACCTTCAGCGGTGTGCGATCAGCGATCTGCAGCCGCTCGGTGGTGGTCAGATCAAACACCGCATCGCGAGCATCCCCTGCGGCCAGCGTCATTACGCTTTGTCCGGCGCTGACCACCTGACCCGGCTGAACCGTGATAGCGGTGATCAGGCCCGCAGCAGGGGCCGTCAGCCGGGTCCAGCTGAGGCTATCCTGAGCATTTTTCAGTGCCGCTTCGCTACTGAGGCGGCGGGACTGCGCGCTCTGCCAGTCCGCCTGGGCACTGTCCAGCTGGCTGCGGGCGATAGCACCGCCGGGCATCAGCAACCGCATCCGATGCAGATTCAGCGCGGCGACCCGCTCCGCAGCCCGGGCGCTGTCGAGATCGGCCCGGGCGCTGCTCAGCTGGTTACGCGTCTGATCGTTTTCCAGCGCCGCCAGCGGTTGCCCGGCACTGACCCGATCGCCCAGTTCAGCCGTGCGGCTGACGACCCGCCCGTCGAGCCGGAAGGCCAGGGTGACTTCGTCATGCGCCCGGATTTCACCGGTCAGCCGCAGAGAGGCCGCACCGCCGGGCGGCGGCGCGGTCACGGTTTTTACCGGGCGGGGCGGAGCTGGCGGCGGGGCCGCACTGTTATCGCGGCAGCCGGTCATGATCAGCACCCCGGACAGCACAAAGACGAACGGCACCACGAGGTGAACAGAGAAGAGATGACGCCAGATCTGGCGGGCAGCATCAGATAAGAAGTCTGTCATAGCCGGGTTCCTGTAATGAGTTGTGCTCATTGAACCCGGCCCGTGTCCAGAAACGTTCCATGAACCATCAAGAAATGGTCAAGTCAGAACAATTTATCGATCCGGGAGTGTTATCCGAATCAGCAGGCCGCCGTCGGCGGGTAGCGAGGCGATGATCGTCCCGCCGTGCGCGTCGACAATGGCTTTGGCAATGGACAATCCCAGTCCGCTGCCGCCGGAGTGGCGGGCGCGTGAGGAGTCGGCGCGGGTAAAGCGGTCAAACAGCTGTGGCAGGAAGTCCGGATCCACGCCCTGACCGTAATCACGAAAGGTCAGTATCGTGGCCCGGGCGTCCCGGCTGGCGGAAATGAGCAGCACACCGCCGTCCGCCGCGTAGCGCAGCGCATTTTCGCAGAGGATGGTCACCACCTGCCCCAGCCGGAACGCATCGGCGCAGAGCAGCAGGTTGTCAGGGGCTTTCACGCGGAGGGTCAGGCCTGCCTGCTCTGCCTGCGGCAGCAGCCAGCCAGTGCGCTCACGCAGCAGCTCGGCGGGGTTAAAGCACTCCGGGTTCAGCGTAAGCTGCCCCGCATCCGCCAGTGACAGCAGATGCAGTTCGTCAGTCAGCCGGCTCAGTTGTGTCAGCTGCTTCATGATCATCGCCAGCTGCTGAGGGTCGGCCGGAAAAACGCCATCCAGAATGCCCTGCAGACGGCCCATCGCCGCCGTCAATGGAGAGCGCAGTTCGTGCGCCATCGCGACGTGAGAGGCGCGCAGCTCGCGCTCGTAACGCGCCAGCTGCTGTGTCATCTGATTAAAGTCTTCGGTAAAGCGCACCAGCTCCTGCGGAGCCGCGTCAACGACCGCCGCCGGGCGGCCAAACTCCCCCTGCGACACCGCACGCGCCGCCGTTGCCAGCTGGCTGAACTGTGCGGAGAGCGGACGCGCAAAGCGCAGCGCGATCAGTACCATAAGCGGAATGGTGACCACGACCAGAAGGATGACGGTCAGCCAGTCAGAGGAGGCCAGCGACGGATCGGAAAAATTGATGCCCCAGTATTGATCGACAATCTGATGGAAGCGCGCCGGATCGCTGGCGGGATGCTGGCGCAGCCGGGTGAACTCCTCCACCAGCGCGGGGGGCATCCGGTGGTAGACCCAGACCGCCTGCACCGCAAATCGCAGCCACATACAGAGGGCGATCAGCACTACGCTGCCTATCGCCAGCAACAGGACCCGGATGCAGATCCAGCGCCACAGTGAGGTGTGGGTTGCGTTCTTCATGGCTGTCTGAACCGGTAGCCAACGCTGCGCACCGCCGGCAGCACATCAGCGATGCCGGCGGCTTCGAGTTTACGGCGCAGGTTGTAGACATGGGTATCGACTACCCGCTCCAGCGCATCACTTTCCGGCAGGCAGTGCTCCAGCAGAAACAGGCGGGTAAAGGGACGCGTCGGGGCGCGCATCAGCGTGACCAGCAGGGAAAACTCGGTGGGCGTCAGATCGAGCCGGTGTGGGGCGTCGCTGTCACCCTCCACGATCGCGGTGAGCGCCTCGGGATCGACCGTTAAACCAGCCCAGCGCAGGACCCCGGCCGCGGCCGCGGGCGGCTGGCTGCGGCGCAGAACGGCCTGCACGCGCGCCACCACTTCACCGGGATGATAGGGTTTTACCACATAGTCATCGGCCCCATAGCGCAGCGCACCGATGCGATCGGGCGCGTCACCCATCGCCGTGACCATGATCACCGGGGTATCGTCACGCCGCCGGAGCGCCGCCAGCACCTCGGTGCCGTTCATGCCGGGCAGCATGATATCGAGCAGGATCAGATCGGGCTGCCAGCGTCTGGCCGCCTCCAGCCCGCCCGGTCCGTCACCCGCTATCGTAACCGCATAGTTTTCACGTTTCAGGTAAGCCTCAAGGACGCCCGCTGCATCCGCGTCATCTTCAATAATCAGTACACGTTTTTCCTGCATTTCCGGACCACCTTGACTGTTTCTTCATAAATCCCTGGCCGTTCATTGATACGCGCCTCGCATACTCACCTCCGGTGACGCGGTACTGACTCCCCAGCTCCGCACCGGATGTGATAATGAGGAAACGTGATGATAACCGGAAAAATAACGCTTCACATGGTCTGTTTGTCGCTGGGTTTCAGTGCCGCCGCCGCGATGGCCGAAGAGAGTCCCACGCCGCCTCCCAGCATGACGCTGGGCATTGCGGGCATTAACGCACCGCGCTACAGCGGCGCAAAGAGGAATCACTGGCAGGTGATGCCGGTGATTCAGGCGCGCGACGGAGCGTTTTTTCTCGATTCGCAAAAAGGTATCGGCTATGACCTGCAGGCGGATAACGGACTTTACCTTGAGCATACGCTGGGCTACGGGCTGGGCCGCTCAGACCAGAACTCCTCCTGGCGTGACGGGGATGACCGGCTGCGGGGAATGGGAAATATCAACGCGACGGTCAATACCGCGCTGGCGCTGGGCTGGTCTGTGACGCCGTGGCTGGTGCTGGAGGGGAAAGCGACGCTGCCATTGAGTGACAGTCAGGGCGTGCAGTACCGGACGTCGGTCACCCTGATCCCCTGGCAGACCACGGACGATACCGTGGCGCTGCAGGTGGCCGGTCTGTTCGGTGATGGACGCTACATGAACACCTGGTACGGCGTGAACAGCCAGCAGAGTGCGCGCAGCGGGTTTGCACGGTATAACGCTTCAGGGGGATTTTATGGAACGGACGCCAGCCTGACCTGGAGTCATCAGCTGACCCCTGCCTGGGCAGCCAGCGTCACGGGTGACTACAGCTGGCTCGATAAATCTGCCTTCGATAGCCCCATTGTCGCACGGCACGATGGGGCCGGGGTCACGCTGGCCCTCAGCTACTCCTTCTGAGCCACATGGGAATAAGCGGGATGCGCAGTCACCGTGCTCTGCTTGTCGCGCTCATTCTGTTATATCTGCTGGTCTTTACCCTGACCGGTGTCGCACTGAGCCTGTTTGATGCGCCGGAGCCGGGCTGGTGCGACAGGGAGGCGACAGAGAGGGTCGGGCGCCTCCCTTATCCTGACGCTGTCTGCGGGCCACATGACCCTGACCGGTCGGCTAATCTTTCTGTGGCTGGCGCTGGAGGAAATTCCATGTTGCACCCAGCATGCCGGAGTCGTTGCCGTAGGTGGCCGCATCAATGCGAATATCAATCTGATACTTTGCCAGCTGCTCAGCGAGTTCTTCAAGGAAAGGTTCCCGCGCCGTGATGCCGCCGCCGATAAATATCATCTGCGGATCAAAGACGCTGAAGAGGTTATATAAACAGGCCGCGAGATCCTGGTAGAATTTTTCCACCACCTGCTGCGCCATTTTTTCCTGGCGGTCGCAGGCGTCAAACACATCTTTGCCACTGACGTCGTCGACAGGCCGATCGGTGAGCTGACTGTAATTCTCCCGCAGCGCGGTCATGGTACAGCTCTGGCTCATGGTGTGGCGTTCAATGTCGCTGCTGGTGGGGCGTGAGGTCAGCAGACAGCCAAACTCACCTGCCCGGTTCCGGCCACCGCGAATCAGCGCACCGTTGCAGAAAGCGGCTCCGCCCAGCCCGGTTCCGATGGTCAGCATCAGGAAATCGTTCAGTTTTTTCGCTTTGCCCAGCCAGTATTCCGCCAGCAGGGCACAGTGCGCGTCGTTTTCCACCGTGGCAGGCAGGGATGTTTTCTCCGTCAGCCACTGGCTCAGATGAAACTGGTCAAAATCACGGATGGTGCCGCCCATCTCAATAAAGCCTTTATCGGGGTCGATATAGCCTGGCGTACTCACGGCGATACCTTCACAGCCGGGATTCTTCTCCAGCCAGCCCACTATTTCTTCCAGAATTTTGTCCCGCGCGTTGTGGGAAATGTCGGTGCTCTCCTGCGTCAGAATGTTTCCCCGATCGTCCACCACGCCCATTTTTAAAGAGGTACCGCCAATATCAAAAGCTGCAATATTCATCAACGTTCTCTGAAATGATGTTGGTGCGCTTAATTGTAGTGTTTAAATAAAATCGCAGGCGGCCGGGCAGCCGCAATTTTGTCAGGAAAGGTACAGATTTATAAAGCTGCTGCTGGGTAATGACCACAGACATGCATCTGATATTGAACGCGCTGATCAGGGATTAACCGTACTGCCAGCCGCTCCATCAGGATAACGAAAGCTGACATGATGCGCGCCGTTCTGCATGGGTGTCTTCACAATCCGGTCACGCTCATTGTGATCAGCAGGAGTGCGTGCTGAACTAGCGGTACAGAGGGGGGGACTATGCAAACCTGACTATCCGCATGAAAGTCAGATTTCAACATTAACCCGGTCTTACCGGCTAAGCAGGCTAATTAAGGGCTGGTTAGTGCTTCTTGAAATGAGCTGAATTATACTGTCGGCAATGACAGCAAATTCAGTGATTTCTTAATGATTTACATTATCGATGACCAGATTGCTTACAATTCTGATGACTGCACGCTGAGCCATCTCCCTACTCAGGAGACGCTGAGTCTGAGTATTTCATCAGGCCGCTTATTCGAGCAATTACTGAATTCTGAGGGTGAAATACTGGCGCGTGAAACCCTGTTGACCGAAGTCTGGGATAAATATGGCCTGCGTGGATCTAATAGTAATCTGAATCAGTACCTGAGTATCCTGCGCAGAGCGCTCGCAGCTTATGGCTGTGAAAATCTCATCATCACCATTCCGAAAATTGGCATCCGGCTCAATACTGAAATCAAAATCAGACACGAATCTTCTCAGGCTATTGTTGCGGCGCAGACTCAGAATTATGAAATGCCGGTTGAGGATAATGATGCTGGTCAGGATAGCCATGCTGCGTCCTGCGTTTCTCATAAGGAGGATAGGGCAGTAGAAAAATCTGCTGTTACCATCAGGACAGCCCAGATTGCGCTTATCCTGATGCTGTTTCTGGGGGGCGCGTTCTGGTATTTCTCTTCTGATTCGTCAGCACCAAAGACGGCCTCTATGAGCACCATCAAACTTGAAGGCGGCTGCGAGGCGGTGATTATCCCAGGTCTGGACGTGTTCGGGAAAAAGTCAGTTTATAAGCAACTCTCTGAAATTCTCAAAGAGAATAATGAGACTTGTGCGCCAGGACGACGGATCTATTTTGATAAAAATACCGCATTTTCTACCGCTGACTACGGCAGAACAACGCTATCCGCATGTAACCTGGACAGCAGCGGCAATATCGTTTCCTGTGACAACATCTATTATCTTGACTGGAGAACGATTTGAAACACAACACTACTCTCACGCTAATAATAACACTGGCCTCGTTACTACTATTCTCTTTAGCAGGTGTTAGCTATTTCAAGCGTCAGACTGATGATCTCCCTTTCCGCTGTTCAGCTTTCAGCCGTTATGACCTTAGTCGCCATGAAAACAATAAAATTGAGTTTGTTGTTTCTCAGAATCTACGTTTTATCAATCTGCAATCAGGTTATCTGTTATTAAATGGGCAGGCAACTTATGGTGATAAGGTAACAATACTTAATCGTCGTATTGCCCTGAGCGAAGGGAGTAAAATAGAGCACGACACTTATCGTTATAAAATCAGAAAGATCATCTCCTCCACCAACGATACGACGCCAGATGCTATCTTTAATCTACTGCTGGCTGAAATTACTCTCGATCCTGGCTATCTTCAGCTTGATATCACTCAGGTCGATAAAAAGACCTATCTGGTTGGCGGTCCGCTCTCATTCCTTTTTAACTGTCAGCGTTACTAAACCAAAGAACAGCAGTTTCCGATGCGGGTAAAACGGAATGAGATAGTCACTTCCTGCATTACTGAGAGATGCAAAATCGTCGCTGCTGACTGAAGATTGTATACTAATTCAGCCAGGCGTTTCGTTGCACACATAGGTAGGAATAGAATCAACCATAAAAATGAAATTATTATTTTTTTGTTTAATCACTCGCATATAGATATCTCTTTCTGATGTCACAAAGAAATGGGGAACATACATCTTCATCTCATCATCGCTGAGATTATCATCAGGCAGTCGGATGTTTTTTGTAGAAAACATATAAAAAATATCACCATTGCGCTCTAAGTTAAAGGAGACTTTACGATTAAATGTATTTTCAGGGTTATTTTCTGAGCGTCCTGTTATGTGAACCAACCCAAAGTTACCCCGGATCATATAATCCAGAGACAGTTTATATTTGTCGTCATTATAGTGCTGCACTAAATTGGCATGGCAACTGAAGTTTTCTGGCTGCCGACGCTGAATATAGTGATAAAGTAAATAAGTTGTTTCGGCCACAATAACTGCGCCCAGTAGAATCCATACAAATTTTCTAATCATCCTGAGTTAAACCTCTGAAATAATACTCTGAAATACAGGTGTTGGTCCTGGTCATTGGTTTGTTGCAGCGTATTACTGAAATTCTGGGCAGCATTAAATAATGAGTTATATAGACCCATGGATAATTGCTGCAGTTGGTATCCAGCTTCTCAAAAAGAGAGAGAGTCTTTATCTTGTCCTCTGGCGTGGCATTCTTATCCGCGATGAAAATATGGCAACCACTGGCCTCGGCCAGAAAAATGTAGTGACTGAAGTAGAGGCGGGAGTTGATGGAAGTATTATCTTTCACGCCTGCAATCAGAATTAATAGAATTATTGCCACCAGACCTGCTGCCCATAGTGATAAAGAGCGGGGCTTCTTTTGCACTATCCTGTCTGATGGTGCTATCTGAGCTGCGTTATCTGCTGACTGCGCTTCCGGGGTTGCCGGCAGCTTATTACTCTTTTCTGCATCCGCCATTGGTGGAAGATCTTCATGCTGTTCCTGCGCCAGAAAGTGCTCATCCATAAAATGCGCATTTTCATCGCTGTGTGTTGCCAGCTTTTCACTACTGCGCTTGGTTATTTCAGTACCACTGGCCAGTGTCAGCCCCACTCGCGGGATCGTTACGACTGGATCTTCAGGCAGTCCAACTTTTTTCAATCCTTTTCGCAGGATTGAAATGTTCTGATAGAACGTATTGGGAGAAACAAGCATGCCATTTTTCTCCCAGACGATGTCCATGAACTCTTGCTGAGTAACAATCTTTCCATCGCGAGTGATGAGCAATAATAAGCAACGACCTGCGGGGGAATTCAGCACAACTGAATTTCCCGGCTCTTTCAAGTTACGCAAAGTGCTGGTCGCAGGATGAAATTCAACAAACCCATTAATAATGTAATGATTATGCATCTAACGAAACCCGGAGGAAATGCTAATTGTATCTTTTATTTCTCCTTTAGTTAATTTAACAAGGTGAAGTGCAGTGCATATATGCTAGTCAAATGAGCAGGCGTATTAAGGTTATTTGAAAGTTGTAACTTGCGTTGAGGAGTTACCGTTAAAATGGAGAGTATGAATTGGCGTGGGTAAGAAGGAATTAAGCTCATTTTTTTGAGGGTGACATTACAGGTATTAACATACCCTCATCAAAAAATAATATTGACTCTATGGCTTATTTGTAGTCAGCTGCATAAATAAAACAAGGGCCTGTTCCGGCCCTTGTTTTAAAATATTAATTAGACGTAAGTACCATTGATTACACTTGAGGCCCACTGGGTGACCAGGCTGGTTACCGTCTCTGGCTCGTCCCAGCCAATAATTGCAGCACCAACGAAACCAGTGATTCCGCCCATTACACCGCCAACAATCATGCCAACGCCCTGACCGATAGCTCCAATTCCGATCAGACCACCACCGTCACCACCATGAGCGCCGCCTACCAGAGCACCAGCAGAAGCTGCTGCTACGCCGCCGAGAATGGCGCTGGTTAATGAACTCCAGATACCAGCACCCGCTACTGCTTCAATTTCCATCATGTTTAAATCGCGCATATTATTTCCTTCACTTTAAATGATTAAATCGGGCCTTTGGTTTTTGCCAGCAGCCAACGAAAAAAATTATGCATTTATTTGTGATATATATAAATAGAAGTTATTCTATTTATGGCTTTACCAGGGTTTTTTATAAGTATTAGGTGATGTCATATTCAAAAATATGTTAAATCCTGATTTGTTCATGCGCGAAATTTTTCACGCAATGACGTAAGCGACTTATTTCGTTCTTCATTGAGATTTCATCAGGGTAGAGTGATGTAAAGTTAATGATGTCACTTTCCGAATTGAGACATACATAAGTAACCTGCCAGACACGTTTTCCACTTCCTGGGTTAGAAACGAAATTGTAGATTACCTCGACGGTTTCCTGGAATGCACTGTCAGCCGTAAAATCTTCCATTTTAACAAGATTGAATTGCTGAAAGACTTTTTCTGCATTGTTGATTTGCATAGTGATGTTTTCAGCCAGGCTTTTACCGGCAGGCAGGCGCTCACGATTGATTGTGATCTGTTGCCCGGATCTGAATGCTATAATATCTATAGTTTGTGTTTTAACATCTTCATCAAAATGAATAGTGCCTTCGAGACATTTTAAACAACGCTGCATATTGAATCCTCAGATTTATAAAAAGGCAATGCACACTGCTTTTTTGCATGTTTAGTTGACAGCTATAGTAGCATGCGATGAGTTGATCAAATTTAGAAATTCGTTTTTAGATATCTCTGTTGTTCCATAGCGGTTAATCTGAATAATGCGATCGGCACTTAAAATCGTTTGTGGTCGATGTGCAATAATAATTCGCGTTACACTCATGTGCCTGATGGCATCATTAATGGCACTTTCTTTAGAAACATCCAGATGGCTGGTTGCTTCATCCAGAATCAAGATACGTGGATTTCGATAAAGTGCACGTGCAAGAATGACTCGCTGAATTTGTCCGCCTGAAAGCGAGGATCCCATATCGCCCACCATGCTGTTATAGCCCATCGGCATAGCCATGATGTCATCATGAATCTGGGCAATACGCGCGGCTCGTTCAATCCGATGCCGATCCAGATTGGCATCAAAGAAAGCGATGTTGTCCATGATTGAACCAGCGAACAGGATATCGCTTTGCATCACACTACCAATCATATCGCGATAGTTTTTCATGCCCAGTTTAGTGTGCTCGACGCCGTTGATGCTGATTGTTCCGAAATCAGGTTTGAGCAGGCCCAGCAAGATTTTTGCCAAAGTTGTTTTACCCTGTCCTGATGGGCCGACTATGGCAATAGACTGGCCAGCTTCAATGGACAGATTAAAATCAGAGAAAATATCTGCTTCAGTTTCTGAATAGCGGAAAGAGAGGTTGCGGATATCCAGACTTATCGGTCCATTGTCATTAGCTAATATGACATTACTTTCCATATCCTGTTCTTTTTCTGTCAATACAATGTCAGAAAGGCGTTCGCCATGCAGACGCAGCATTTTGAACTCGATTAATGCGTTAATCAGGCCAGCTGAACGTGCAATAAATTGATCTGAAAAGGAGATAAATGCCACCAGCATCCCGCTTGTGAAGTTGCCATCCAGCACCTGCGCCGCCGCCAGCCAGATTAATATAATTTTGCCAACGCCTGAAATTGCTCCCTGCAATGTATTGAAAAAGATCGAGAGTTTCTGCGTTGTAATCCCTTTGTTCGTCGATTCGACGGTTTCGTTCGTGTAGGTGGAAACGCGCAGGTCTTGCTTGTTGTTAAGCTTGATGGCCTGTACGCCACGGATGGACTCCAGCAGCTGCGACTGGACTATTGCGGAGGCCATCAGCTGGTCTTCATTAGCGCGCCGGAAGGGTTCAAAAGAAATCCAGCGGATGAGCGCATACAGAAGGAACAGACCGACCACCACAAAAGTCAGTGTCGCGTTATAGGTGAAAATGACTCCAAGTGTCACAAGTGCCATCACGCCGTCGAAGATAGACGAGATGAAGCGACCCGTCAGAGTACTTTGAATATTGCCTAGTGAACTGAAGCGAGAAAGAATGTCGCCGACATGCCGTTCCTCAAAGTACTTCAGGGGTAAGCCCAGCAAATGGGCGCATAGATTTGAAGACCACTGAACACTCAGCATGCTGGAGAACCAGGTGGTGACCCAGCTGCGTAATGCTGAAATCATACTCTGCAAGAGAGTAATGCAGATAAACGCCACGCCCAGCAAAGTCAGTAAATCGCCATCTGCCGAAACCAGCACCTGATCGATAACCCACTGCATATAAAATGGTGTGATGATGCCGAAGAACTCCAGCGCAAGTGATAGTAAGGCCACCTGAATAAAAGCGGATCCAATCCCTGACACATTGCGGATCAGGTTGAGCATTGAGATGGATTTCTTCTCGTTCTTCTTCTCAAACGTTGCAGCAGGGTACAGCTCCAGTGCCACACCGGTGAACGATGTTGAGACTTCATCCATCAGCACCTTTCGTACGCCACGCGCCGGGTCATGGATAAGAATTTTGTTTTTCGCAATACTTTTAAGCACAACGAAATGGTTCATGTCCCAGTGCAGTACGCAAGGCAGATTCAACTTGTCTAGCTCATCCAGTTCGAGCCGAACTGCACGACACCCCATGCCTAAATGCTGAGCAAAAGACATAACATTCGCCAGGGTGCTACCTTTCGTGGAGGTTGGGAATCGTTGCCGAAGTGAGACCATATCAATGTGATGGCCATAATAGCCAGCGATCATCCCGATGCAGGTAAGGCCACATTCAGCGGCCTGTGCCTGGCGTAAGACGGGCAATTTCTGGCGAAATGACAAATTCAGTTTGTGAAATAAATCCATTATAAACCTGGCTAAAGAGTAAAATTTAAAGAGAAGTCATTTTTCCCAGAGCATGCAGTGGTTCAAGAACCCATTCGTAAATACGACGCTTATCAATAATAAAATCAGCCTCCAGTCCGCTACCTGGACGCAAAGAGCTCTGCTTGCCGTAAGCCTGAACCGTTTGTTTATCCAGAGTGACTTTCACCTGATACATCGATTCCTGAACCTGGCTGTCACCAGTGATGGTCGCGACTTCCTGAGGTGAGAGCGCAGATTTTGAAATTTCCAGCACTGTGCCGTACTGCTGACCAAATTTCTGCCAGGGGAATGATTGATAGCGAAGCACTACTCGCTGTCCCGGTTGGATAAAACCAATCGCCCGGCTGCTCAGCATGATGCGCGCCTGCAAATGTGCGTTATCTGGCAATATCATTGCCAGCGTCTGACCTGCTGTTACAACCTGACCCTGTTTTACCAGCACTGCGCTGACGGTGCCTTTTTCAGGCGCACGAAGCTCTACTGAGCGGCGTGATTCGTTTTCCATCATCGACTGTGTGATTTCTGATAGCTTCTGTTGCAGATCGTTTTTCTGCTGAGAATAGGTAATGGGCTGTTCGCGTAACTGCTGTCGTGCCTGTGCCAGTTGCTGACGAACATCAATGCGCTGACGTGCGACATCCTGCAACCTGATGCCAGCATCAAGTAAGTCATTCTGCTGTTGCTCTACCTGCGTATTTGAGGCATAGCCTTCCCTGCGCATTGCCGCGATTTTATTCAGTTGATTTTTGGAGAGCTGAATTTGTTGAGTGCGTTGCCGGTAAATTTTTTCCAGCTCAACAGATTGCTGGCCAAGCAAATTAACCTTTTCCTGTAACGATTTTAACGTCTCACTATTAAGTTCATCGAGATTGAGCAGTTGATTATTCAATCCCTGTTTCTGAAGCTCCAGCTGTCTGGCGATAGCTTCGCGCGTAGAACCATAGCGCGTAGAAATCTCCGAAGATACGGTGGCAATCTGGCTGCCTTTTTTCAGTCTGTCACCTTCACGAACGGGAAGGGCGATCACCGTGCCGGCGCTCATCGCTGTGATGGTCATCATGCCGTTTTCTGGTACCAGCACCCCTTTTGCGGTTTCCCGTTTGGTATAACTGCCAAAAATGCAAAAGGCGGTCAGTATGGCTACCAGCATACAAACCAGAGTAATGATTACCCACCTGAATGGCGGGCAATACAACGCCACTGACCCTAATACTTTGGTCTTTTTCGCATCCAGTGATTCTTTACGAAATAAGTCGTTATTCATGAATTAAATTTCCGATCACAATGCACCACAGTTAAAGCTTTTCATCGCGTTAAAGTCGAGTGAGCCAGTGGCAGTTTTTAATTTGACGATTGACTGGATTAACAAGTTTTGTGCTTGCGCCAGATCCTGAATTGCCTGGAAGTACTCTTTTTCAGCATTAAATTCATCAATCAGCGTCCGCTGGCCAATTTCCCGGCCATAACGTGTAGCGATGAGGCGTTTATTTGCTGAGGTAATTGCCCGTTCATAGGCTTTGATTCGCGACTGGCTATTGAGGACGGCAGATGCCGCTTGTACAGCTTTTTCTTCGGCTCTGCGCCGGGCATCAATCACTAAATCTTTGCTTTGTTCGTAGCGGTGCGCGGCCTCAAGACTTTGCGAAATCTGGCTACCGCCTGCAAACAAGGGTACTGAAATGTTCACACTGATTTGTGTGTTATCAGTTTTGGATGTTGTGCCGAAGATAGTGTCCAGATAGTTGCCATCTTCGGCGCGGCTCCAGTTTTTTCCATATCCAGCCTGAAAGGTTATCACTGGCATGTGACCGGATGTTGCGGTCAGAATATCAGCTTCACTGGCTTTGCGAGTCTGAATGGCGGCCAGAACGTCGAGATTATTTGTGGCGGCGGCACGTTTTAATTGCTCCGGCAGGAGTTTTTCATTGTAACGCACGCAGCGCATGCTTTTATCTGAAATATCCTGCGCGTTGAGTCCGGTAAGTTGACGGAATGAGACATTAGCATCGTGGAGATCATTTTCTGCCGCCAGTTCATCGGCAACTGCTTTATCATAGTTGGCCTGTGCTTCGGCTTCATCCAGCCGTGTGCCATCTCCCACTTCAAGAGCCTTATGAGCCTGTTTAAGCTTAGCACTGAAAGCGGCCAGAATACGCTGATTAGTTTCCAGTACGCTACGCTGATAGACTACGCCGTAATAGGCGGACGTTACATCACTAATCAGTTTTTGCTGGGCAATCAGCAGATTCACATCTGCAAGATCGCCGATGACCACACTTTTGCGCCAGGTCGCATATTTCGACATGTCAAAAACAGGCTGTTGCAGGTTGAAGCTATAGCTATGCCGGGTTACACCAGCAGAATAGGCCGCATCCGGCTGATCGGATTTACTCCAGGAACCATCGAGAGAAATCGTCGGCAATAAACCAGCAAACCCCTGATACTTTTTTTGACCATCAGCGTTATGCAGGCTTCGGGCAGCGTTAATTTCTGCATTATAGATATTGGCCGCAATCAATGATTCCTGAAGAGAAAGTGCCCAGACCTGACTGGATAGCAATAAACTTCCCGCTACAGGGATAACGAATTTAATGAGCATGGTTTTCCAAAAATATTAAAAAATCAGAAGAAAGCTTTTTGATGCAAAAATATTAACAATTCGTTTTCATTTCTCAGGTTGAGTTTGTTCATTGCATTTCTTTTCTGGGTCGAAACAGTGCTCATGGCGCGGCATTTTTTAGAGGCTATTTCAGACAACGTATGACCTTCCTGGATGAGATTAATAACTTCCCACTCTTTTGGTGTCAGATGAGCATGTTCCTGCTGTAAAACTTCCTGTAAAGAATGAGAAATATAAGGTTTTTCTGGAGTGACAAACATAACGGTTTTGAGTGCTTTAATCAATTCCTGTGGCGTATCCTGTGAGCTAATCATAATATCCACGCCTGCATTTGCTACTTTTTTTAGCAGCGCTTTGTTCATGTTTTGGGCCAGGAATATAGTAGTGATGTTTTTAATTTCATGTAGCCTGGAAAGTGCTTTTTTTATCTCATTCTGCTGAAAGGTATTGTCAAATAAACATGATGAGTTAATTATTATGATGTCGATTTTGTTTTTCTCGGCTGCTTCTATCACGCTTTTAATATCGGGGAATTGATGCAGGTGAACATGGTCAATATTCATCTCCTGTTGAATGAATGAAGCCATCAAATCGTAAGACATATGATATTTATGTAAAAATGTCACATTTAATGTCGTGAGCATATTACTTTTCACGGGCTGCTTAACTCTCTATTGTATGGGGTCTTTTTTCCATAATCATCAATCACGCTCCAGCGTAATGTACGTTGGATCCCTGCGTTTATCGCGGGAAATGAGATCGAGGAAAAGGGCGCAATCATATCGGCTTTCAGATGTTTTTCACCCAGACTGATGCTTCCCAAAGTTATGTAGTAAGGGGTGGGGTTGTCGACCTTCAGCACGGCGTTCTCTTCATTGGTGTGATTGAGAGTAAAGCGTAACTTTTCGCCGATATTTTCGTCAGGTTCTTTAAGTCCGGATGGACGCACAAATATTTTCAAGCGAATACGCAACGGCAGGACTATTTTCTTTTCCTCTGCGGTTTCCTGCTGTGTATTTGGAGGAATCTGATAAATATTCAGCCAGTATACCCGTTCGCGGTCTTTAGGCATTCCATCACGTGAAAGTAACATTACCCGCAGGTTGCGGGACTCTGCTGGAGCCAATTTGAACATTGGCGGTACCACAATAAGCGGTGTGCTGATACGATCTGGCGGACTTAGTGGCTCATTATCATCTGTCCACATCTGAACCAATGCTGGGGAAGTGATTGAGTTCACGACGGTAATCGATTCTGCGACACTGTTTTCGTTGAAAACGAGACGGCTTTGAGTGCTGTTAACAACGGCACTGGCAGTGCCAGTGCTCATAATAAGCGCACCGAAAAGCAGCAGGTTATTGCAGACTAACGATAATCTGTGCTTGCGCATTAACTGAACCTGTTTTTACGGTTAAACCTGGAATTTGTTCTAAAGACGCCGTAAAGGAACCCGCGTATGACATGCCACCAGAAGCATTAATACCTGTTACATTCATGAGATCGGCAAACCCATACCAGCCTGCTGTATTCCCGGTACCGGTGTCGGTACTGCTGGACAACAAGTTAAGCGCACTTGTACCAGATGAATAAATTCGGATACCAACCCCAGAAGCTACGCCATTGGCACCATAATTATCGTCAAGTAAATAGCTTATGCCACCCGAACTGTTTTCCAATTTAAGCTCACTTGCTTTTGATTTCGCTGAGGGGGAGACCAGAAAACCCACAGCGACCGGTGCGTCATCGTCATCGGGAGTCGTACCCGATATTGCGCCAGCATTACAATCTATCGAAATATTAAAGGTTTTAGTGCTGGCCACATCATTTTCTAAATCGCTCACTGTAATAGGCGGTAGATTAACTACCTGGTCAAAATCTCCCAGGGTGCAGTTATTACCATGAATGACAGTGGTGGTACCGCCTCCCATGGTCCAGACGGCTACGGAATGATCACTCTTCTCCGGGCTGTTGGCTAAGGAACCCGTTTTGGCGTTGTTATTAATAGTCGGCGTTCTTAAGGTCACGTACCCTTGTGCTGATGTCGCCAAAAATGGATTTCGTCGTACTATTCCAAAATCTAAGGCGGATTTAACCAATTCAAATGTTGCGCTGTCGAATGCGGATGCTGGTATATAAATTTTCGAGCCAATGACAACATAATCTTCTTCTGTAAGCTTGCGCTCCTGCCAGGAGTTGGTGTAATAAAGCCCGGTTCTCTGATTAAATATTCGATAAGCAATACTCTTTGAAGGTGTCTGGTAGCCATGTTCGACGTCGGAAACTTCTTTGCCACCATAAAACTCTCCGCTTACGCCAGGTAATGCATAGATTTCATAGATATCATCAGCATCGGAAAGGTCGCATTTAAACACAATCTGATTAGCTGAATAGGACACTTTCTGCCCTTTTTCCAGGATAGGGAGATCTGCGACGGCTAATACCGTTCCGGCAGGCGCAATTGACTGTGCGGCTGTACCCATAATAATTGTTCCAAATGAGATAGATGCCGCAGTCGTGGCATATACCCCACCCCAATCTTTAGCGGTATATCCTAAATCTGCCACTTCCTGAGGAATCGAACGGGTCGTTTTGCCTATGGAGGTGACCTTGTAGCAGGTTGCCTTAGCTACTGGCGTTAGTGCTACTAATATTGAGGCGACCAGCCATGGTTTCAATTTAGTGATGTTAAGTTTCATGATTGTACTCATCGAAATAAGGTTCACTGGATACATGTGCCGCTTAAATTGACAAAACTGTTATCGCTCACCTTTTTAGAAGGCAATTGATAGTTAATTCGGCATTTATTGCTGTTTCCCCAGCTAACAAATAACGTACCCGAGGCATGAGGAAGACGAGCGTAAATCTGGCCATTTTGACCTGCCATTCCAACGCGGTTGCCCTCGCTGTCTTTAACATCTGCACCCATTGGTACTGGTGTACCGTCTGCCAGTCTGGCAAGAATCAGTGTTGGAGTTCCCCACACAGTTTTGAATGTAACTTTCGGTACACCGCCGAGCACGGGCACGACGCGCACATTACCGCCTTCCAGCTCAACATCCTGAGACATGGAGTTACCATCAATGCTGATGGTGTTATAGCGGTACGGTGCCAGCGATGGCACGATGGCATAACCGAAAGGATCGATTTTGGCACCTTGCCCGTTATTCACAATCGCCCCACTCGCACCCCTGGCTTCTACCAGCGCAAAGGTATCACTCGTATAGGGACCATAGGTGACGCCACCACTATGGATAGCCAGTGTGCCTGAAGTTCCCAGGCCAAGCTGGTGATAATCATCGCTGCGGGAATAGGACGCGCGAACAGTTCCCAGACGGGTACGTTCCTGCACATTAGTTCCCCAGCGGGTGGAGTGCTTTTTACCCTCTCCAGCATTGCGGTATTTGTCATAACTTGAATAGAGTGAATAGGTAAAATCACTATTCTGTCCTGCAGAACCAGAAAGCGTCGTCATTGCTGAGGTTGTATTGTTATCCCTTGTCATATCAAGAGAAACCGTCGAGCGGCTATCACGCCAGTCGAGCGGAATGGAAATGCCAATGGACACCACATTTTCAGTGTATTTCTGAGTACGGCTTGAATCGTAATCACGGTCATTCACACTGTATATGTTGTTACTGCTCCAGGTGGAGCGCTGCCTTCCAGCATTGATGTTATAACTCATCCTTTTCCACATATTGTTGTAGGAAAGCTGTAGCTCGGTAATACGCGACCGATTGTTATAATAGTCAGTGCTACTGCCGCTCAAGGCGACGGATCCATATTGCTCCATGTTCTGACTGATGGTTGCCGTAAAGCGGTTGCGCTGTTTGATTGTGTCGGAATAGTAATTTGTACCGCCATCCTGCTGCCGACGTACACCCAGCACATCTTCCAGATCGCGATAACCTGAAGTGGAATAGCGGTAGGCTGCCAGTACCAGGTTAGTATTAGTCGGGAAGGTTTTGCTATAAGACATCTCAGCGCGCCAGCCGCTTTGGGTCATATCGTTTTCCACCTTAGCATGTGACCAGGTGGTATTAAGTGATAATGCGCCCAGCTCAGAGGCATAGACACCCCCCATCAGCAAAGCCTGGTAGTTGTTGGCGAAACGAGCCCCTGAATTTGAAGTAAAACTATTGCTGAGGCCATACTGCAATACACCTTCTGTGAAGGCATTCTGAACAGAATAATAATTTCTGACTTTACCGGCGGCGAACTGATAGCTGAGATTGCCCGGACGCATAGAGTTGGGCACCGCAGCGTAAGGGACGGTGAAAAATGAAGATTTGCCGTCAGCTTCGATGATTTGAACTTTTAAATCACCCTGACTACGCGTGTTATAGAGATCGTCAATAAGGAAAGGGCCAGGTGGTACCTGCGTTTCATATATTACATTCCCGGCCTGTCTTATAAGGACTCGTGCGGTGCTGGTAGCAACACCACGTACTTCAGGTGCATAACCGCGGCGAGCTTGCGGCCACATACGTTGATCGGTGGCCAGTTTCACACCGTTAAAGGACATTGAGCCAAACATTGAGCTGTCGGTGTAGGTGTCACCGACCATCAGCTCGCTGGATATAGCTGGCAATGGACGCTGTACCCAGGTGCGCACAGAGTTCCATTTGTAATGATCGCCACCAGTACTGCTTTCCATATAACGCAGGTTGGCCTGATGACGCAGTTGCCACATACCGAGATTTCCGCCAGCATTAATCATGCTCCACATATAATTGTAGTGGGAATCACGAACAATATTGCGGGTAAAACTGGTATTGTGACGTAAAAATATCAGTGGTGCACCCGCATCCCATTCTGAAATAGGGATATAATTACGCGGTTTGCGGTTAAGAAAAATTTGAGGGATGAGAAAGTCCAGTGTTAGTGTGGACTGCTTAATGTTCCATTTTCCCTGTTTTGTGATATCAGAAAGTAACCAGCATTGCTCTTTACTCGCATCCGGCAGACCAGATTTCAATTGAAGTATTTTCACCATTTCAGCATCAATGCAAGGTTGCGCGCTTTTATCTGCGGCATCCTTTTTACGAAAATTCACCGCTACCTGACTTCTGACTTTTACTCCGTTCAGGCTGACATCAAGGATCTGTTGACCTTCAGCAACCGCAACCTGCTTTTCATTAAACTGCTTAAGGTCAACGCCCTGTGCAAAGCCAGAACCTGCCAGTAAATGATTATCGAATCGGTATTCTTCAGCGTGAGCAGCTTGTGTAAATAATGCGGCTTTTACTAAGCAAGTAACCAGAGCAAGATGAAAGCCATTTTTTTTATTTTTGAATTGGATATTCATGTGTCACCGTTGCCCCATAATCATTGATTAAACCGATTTCAATTCCCTGGGTGTTACCTGTGGTTTTCCCTGGCGTTAAAGCCACATCAACTGAGGAAAATGGGGAAATCATAGGCGCAGCTTTCTTTGCTACTGCATTTCTGACCGCTACCTTACTCAACGAAATGTAGTAGGGAGAGGTATTGGTGATTCGGATGCCTGATGGAGAAACGTTGCTAAAAGTTAAATAATCAAATATTTTTTTAGGGTTAGTTTTTAGTGAGGCTGGGCGATAAAATAATTTCATTCTGTTTTTTAATAAAACCATCATCTGGTTTCCTGTATCACCAGAGAGGTTTCCTGGCGGGAGTTGCAGGAAATTAAAGTAAAAAACAGACTCTCGATCCTGCGGTAATGTATTACCGCCAGTAAAGAAAATACGCATTACCTGACCATCTTTTGCTGCAATCCGGAATGTCGGTGGTGTAACTACGAAGGGGGCTTTACCGGTAGCTGGCGTAGAATTATTATCGCCACTGTCAAACCAGGCCTGGATGACATAAGGGAAGTCGTCATTATTTTTTAGCTGCACATCGACGGATTTAGCATCAGAAGGATAGATCACGCGCGAGCCGGTCATCACAACGCTAGCAAGTGTTGATCCGCAAATGAAAAAGGAAAACAAAAGCAATAAAGTGCTACGCCATGATAAACGAATTATAGGTAAGCAAGACATAGTAGCCATCCGTTAAGATAAGAAAATTATTGCCAGAATCAAGATAAAAGAGAAGCAGGCCATCCATGGCCCGATTTAATCTAAATAATGTTTTAGAAAATTCACATCCCTGATAATTTACTTATTAGTTATAACTCACTGCATATTGTAAGGATGCTTCAACAGCACCGGCAGTTGCAGCCTGGGTAGCATAATATTGTGCGGTATAAGTCGCAGATGCGTCTTTCTCGCCGGCTGCCAGGTGTAACTCGCCCTCGCTGTCGAAGTCATGGTTAAAGTCGATGGCGCCACCTTTGGTGTTCAGAATCTGGATTTCAACGTTCTGCGCCGCTTCATCTGTAGCTGCAACGTTGCTCAGGTTACCTTTTGCGCTCACGCTGTTTCCGGTGAACACGGTAGAAACAGTTGTTGCAGTGTCGCTACTTTTACAGCCTGTAATGCCGATATCGAAGGTTGTCTGACCGGCAGTACTTCCACTTTCTTTCAGAGCATCAACATTGACGGTTGGCAGCAGTACCGTTGGTTTTGCAGTGTTGCCATTAACTGTTACTGTACAGGTTTGGCTATCTACTCGTCCCTGAAAAGTAATAGTGTTGTTAGATGCAAAAGCCTGCGAAGCGAACAGCACAGACATTACAGATGCAGATAAAAAGGCGAGTTTTTTCATCATTAAATTTCCCTATCGTATAAAGGTATTAGGTTTCAGATTGCTTCGGATAACATGAAACCTTGGGTGGCCAGGATAAGAGAGTCTTATTTGGCGTAGAAATATTAAAGTTCCACGCCATTCACTACATGTGAAGTAATCTTAAAAACTCTTAATTTAACTCATACCCTGGCTGAGGGATCTCATATGGCAACATAGGTAATTTTTTTGTTTTGCTGAGTTTTTATTTCTTTAAAAAAGTATTTGTTTTTAGTTTTTTCCTCGACGGCAGAAAGATGAAATACATTCATAAATAGAGCCAGTTCTTTAGCGGGGGATCTAATTTTGTGTGTTTTATTGCATGCCGGTTAATGAAAAGTGTTCGTTCTTGTTCCCGAAGTTAATTCAATGGCATCTGTTTTAAATTATGAGGCGATTGCTTAAGGCAGTCAGTTTTCCAGCAGGTACAGGCCACATGATTGGCTGCGCCTGCAATTTATAGTCGTTGAACCATGGCTGTTTCTTCATTTATGAGGGCTGCATGGATAAAATGAATTGATATGCCAGGGGAGGAGGCTATTAATCTACGCGGCTGATGCCTTGATAAATATGCTATCTTCCAGGAAAGCCGGGCGTTATGGTTTTTCTTACCTGAGAGACTTATAAAAGATTAAGTGAAATTAAGACTATGGTGCTGGTTTTAACATTCTGGCATGAGCCCACTATTCATAATGTGATAACCATGTGCGTGGAATTAAGCCTGTCTAAGGAATGGTGTCTTATTGCTTTGGTTTCTATCTTCTAAAATAAAGGACGTAGCACAAGCTGTAAAAATGTTGCCAGCGAAGAACAGGACGCCACGGGCAACTCTGAGGATTAACTTAAAAGGTATTGATAGTTTCATGCTCATCAGAAATTGCTCCATGACCAGATGTTTATGCTCTTTTGTGAGTAATAAGTAAAAAATGGGCGACAAAAAACCGCGCTGGATCAGAATTTAAATCTGATTAATATGCAAAATATAAATTAAAAATCTAAATAATATGCATTTTATAATTTAAATGCCTGGATGACTGTGCATATGGTTTAATGACTCTCAAGAGGTAATAAATGTTCTTTATTTTAGAAGGGAGAGTTAACAATGAGGTCAGTATGATTTGATTATTCTCATCGCAAAATTAAGCCATTTTTCTTCTGATGTCTGATAGTGATGTATCAGGTTTATAACATTTAACTTCAAATGATTATGAACGATTCACTTTTTCTGAAAAAGTTATAAGACTATCAGTAACGGACCATAAGCTGGCTTTATATGCTGATTAAATGACTTTTTAGTGGTGTAATATCTGGTTTTTATGCCATGCATTGGCCGTGTGCTCTTTCATTTCGTTTTTTTATGGTGTTGAATTTTATCGTGACGGTTTTACTATAGTGAAACCAATAATAATTTACATTAAGCTCGAATTGCGGAGGCGAGCTGGGGCGTGCAGTATACCAGGCGAAAAAGAGACTATAAAAACCGATGTTACAAATTTTACTACTAATCACTAACCCTGTGTTAGTTAGATTGAGTTGATTATTATGTATAGAGTAACCGAAAATCATGAACGAATCATCGATGCATTGGCAGGATATACTCAAGTTGCTAATCCAGACGAGATCTCACGCGGCAAGCGTCGTTATCATCTGACTAAAGATAATGTACGTCGTGTCATGTTTATTCTGGATGGGGATTTTTTGCTCAAGCTTAAAAGCGAAAATAAGGTCCTCAATATTTTATCCGCTCCTTTTGTGGTTGGTGTCACACCTGCACTGGATGAACCTCCGGTTTATCTTGAGAGAATTGATTATGGTAAAGTCAGTTTCATTGATTATGATGTGTTCTGGCGTCTCATCTTTGAAAAAGATCTCTTTAATGATGCGATGTCCATTTTATCAGGTCAGTATTCTGATTTAATGAGCTACATTCAGCTGCCTAAAAAGAATTCATATGATGAGGTTATTTCTCTCATTGGCCGCTGGGAAAAACTACCGGCACACCTTAAAAAACGCTTTTCTGCGCTTTACCTTATTGAGAATAGTTCGCATCTTTCTAAAAGCTCCATATGCAGAGTGTTGAAAGAACTAAAAGAAAAGGGTGAGCTGGTACTGGTTAACGGGAAGTTTACCTGAAGTATCGGTGCTAATTTTGAGGTGCCTAAGGGGAAAAATGGAATTTCATGTCATTTGTACTAATGAGAATTATTTCTTCAGGCTAGGCATCTCAAAAATAATTGAGAGAGCACTATTATCTGATGCTAAGGTGAACTTTTTATCTGGCTTCAATAGTTGCAGCTTAAAGCAGGCTGATTTTATCCTGATTAATGTGTCACAATGGCGTTTGTACATGTGTCAACCTGCTTTCCGCGATCGTAAACCCGGTAGCATCATCATGGTTTTTGTCGATGAATATGAAGATGTCATTCTGAACCAACTGCCTGTTTGCTACCGATCTTTGCTTGTTATCCCACGTTCTGATTCTGTCTGCACAATATCCAGAAATTTAACCCGCTTCTGGCTAACCACTCAGGATAGAGGGCCAGGCTTCCAGCCATCAGATTGTCTGCGCTGTGATTTTGCGCGTATAACGGTAGTCCAGTTACAGGTACTCAGTTTTTTGAAAAAGGGCTATAGTGTGAGACAGACATCAAAACGATTAGACTTATCAGCAAAAACTGTATATGCGCACAAATATAATGTAATGAAAAAGTTCGCATTGCGGGGAGATATGGAGTTCAACGCTTTTATCAACGATCTCTCATTGCTTGAACTTTATAGAGGTGTGATTAACTCCGTTGAAGCATAAGTGTTCGAATAAGCTTCATTACGCCACGCCATGTAGCAGGTTCACTGGGTACTTAGCGGGTCGGCTACACATGCTTTATTGATGATTTTCTTCATTATCGTAAGTCTTAATGGGTTTTGTGAGAAAATCGTCAGAACAGACGGCTTGTGCACTTAACATTCTGTTTAGGCCGTAAGATGAGAAAATATTGAAAATTTATTGATTTTTTTTGTCTGTAATCGTCATGATCTCCGCGCTTGTTCAACGTTCATCTCTTGGTGTTTAAGGCTGATGGTCAGACTGCCATATGCTTAACAAGACACCGAAGAGTTCTTTTCAATGACTCTTAGAAATCCACGGTGGATAAGCATTATTCCCATGAGTCTGAATTTAAAGCGTCAAACAGGACAGGACTGATAACCGTACGAAGGATAATGGTGTTACGCTTAAAAGGATACGCCTTACAGATATACTGTACTGGGGGCACGTTCTGAAATCCAGTCGGTCTGCTGATAGCAAATGATGACGCATTCTGAATTCTGTTTTAAATTGCTTTTATTTTCTGTATTGGCAGTAAAAAGAAAATTCTAATCGGCAGTGTTGTATACATCTTCTATCTGTTCCTGTAATGAATTTTTTTTCAGACTCAAATGTGAAAGCTTAACCTGATAGCTATTCCTCAAATGGTCAAGGCAAATTTTTATAATTATCTGTTCAAAGAGTTTTCGCTGCCCTTTACTTAAGCCACACTTTTAAGCGTTTCTCATCAGAGGTTTTAATGAAAATTGTAAATAAGATAACTGGCATCACATTGATATTTGCATTGAAACTGACAGGATGTGCATCGCATATTGAAGAACCTGGGCGTTTGACGATGCGCAATCCTGCCAGTGAATGGTGCCTCCAGCGGGGTGGAGAAGAAGTGAAGGCGGTTTCCCCGAAGGGGAGTGCTCTATATTGCCTGCTACCTTCTGGCGAACGCATTGAGCAGTGGGCACTTTTTCATCGTGATCACCCGCATTAAAACTGTATCCATCAGCCTGAGATTGCCCGCACTGGATGCCGGGTAAGTAATATTCTTTAATTTCGCCCCCCCACTATCCTATTTAACTGTTTTCTGGCTGCATGCTTCATGAATCAACCTGCATACCAGAGCAGAAATGCCATCTGTCTCAAGGGTATTCTGAAACGACAAACAGGATGAGTGGTATAGGATTAATGATGGCACGATCAATGTTTAAAGGGTCAGTGCCACTTCCATTACGTATTTTATTTTTGAAAGGTTTTTGTCAATGTATGCTTTTTGTTTTATCTGGAGGTTTCATTTGACAGCATGGGTAGGGTGGTAATTTAAATCTTTCAACATCCATTCTGATTTGAGATGAATTAATTAATGATTAAAAACAATAGGTTATGTAATGGTGATGGCTTGCATATCCCATTGCTTTGATTTAACTCAACTCTTTATATTGACCGGCATTTAGCTCAGGATTGTCGTAGTGATATTATTTCCTTAATTAAGGATTTCCTTAAATAAGAACAATGTCATGAGGGCGATCTATTGAAATATTTTGGAAGCGCAGCGCTGTGTTACACGTTTATTATTTGCACTAAATCCTATGCGGGTATTATGCGTCATGATATCGACGTGCAGGAATATCGCGATTTTGCTGAGAATCTGGGACGTTACGCCGCCGGGGAAACAAATATACCGGTCTGTAAAAAAGATGGCTCCTTATCAGGATACCTGCCATTCGCTATGCCCGACTTTGGTATGGTCGCTAATTATGGTTACAGCACGTTGGTTGCACCCTCCTATGTTGCCAGCGCACGCCATAATACGGGTTATCAGTCAGTCGGATTTGGTAAAGGTGCACAGTACGGTGCAACCTACCGTTTAATTAACCGCAATGACTCCACGATCTCAGATGTTGACTTTCATCTTCCGCGTTTGAATAAAGTTGTTACCGAGGCTGCGCCAGCAGAAGTGCTTGATAAGACGACCATGCGTACGGCAGATAAGTCACGCTTTTCCTGGTATACCCGCATCGGGGGCGGTAAGCAGACTCAGGTCAGTGAAGATCAGACAACGCAAATCACTTTGAGCAGTGCTTATAAGTGGGTCAGCGGCGGTACCATCAATGCGAAGACCGTAACGACCCCGTCCGGGACGTTGCGCGCGATTGATTATGGTCCAGACAATCCGCTCACCTCCCCGCTCGCGATTGGTACGCTGGGGGGTGATAGCGGCAGTCCGATTTTGGTTTTCGACGAACCCGATCAGAAATGGAAAGTCGCGGGTGTATTACATGGCGGAACTACTGCGGCAGCTTATGGCAGTACTATCATGTGGGAATATATACCTGATGGATACATTCAGACAATCACGGCTGCTAATACCTCGCCAGAGGTTACAGACGTGGCTGGCGCGGGCACAATCCTGTGGGAAAAGGAGGCTATTACTCAAAATGAAGCATCATGGTTCTGGAGTGGTCTGGACACAAAATATGCAATGACTGCCCCGTCTCAAGCCACAAATGAAGAACTCGACGGCACTAAAGATCTTCGTTTCAATGGCGCAGGTGGAATCATCTCATTGAGTGCGCCAGTGAATATGGGGGCTGGCAAACTTCAGTTCTCCAGTGACTATACGGTTCTCTCTGCCCCTGGCGCAAATGCAACCTGGGCTGGCGGCGGTGTTGACGTTGACGCAGATAAAAAAGTTCTGTGGCAGGTGAATGGAGTAGCCAATGATGCCCTGCATAAGATCGGGGCAGGGACACTGCACATTAATGCAACAGGTAAAAACCCGGGCTCACTGAATGTGGGGGAGGGAACCGTTATTCTCGATCAACAAGCGGATGACTCAGGCAGGAAACAGGCTTTCTCTTCGGTCACGCTTGTCAGCGGCCGGCCAACTGTGGTTCTGAATGATGAAAAGCAGGTGCCTGCTGATCAGATCTTTTTTGGTTATCGGGGAGGACGGCTGGATTTAAATGGTAATGCACTCAGTTTTAAAAAGATTAACCATACCGACAGTGGGGCAATGCTGGTAAACCACAGTGATTCGGCGGCCACACTGAACATTACTGGCTACACTGCCGCTGACGTCCCCTTTTATAAGTTCAGCAGCAGCAATCCCAAGGGCACACCAGGCACAATCTATGTCTACAATAACCCTTACACCAAAGATACTGAATACTTTCAATTAAATACCTCTTCCTACTGGTATTTTCCTACCAATAAGTCTTCAACGTCGACGTGGACCTATCTGGGAACTGATCCGGATGAAGCAATCAATCATCGCCTGACGCAACTTAACGTTCAGGTCTTTCGTGGTTTTCTGGGGGAAACCCTGGAGAATGCGCTGAATGGCGTGATGAACGTGAATATCTTACCGCGTAATTCCACCGCCATTACTGCACTGACAGGCGGGATGAATTTAAATGGGAGTCTGGATATTACCAGCGGAACTGTCATTCTCTCAGGACAGCCAGTTTCCCATGCAGGCGGCGTTGTTGTTGAGGATGACTGGAATACTTCGCTGTTTAAAGCCGAGCAGATTACGGTTGGTTCGGGAGCGACGTTACAGGTGGGAGAATATGCGGGTGTCAAAGCCAATATTTTTGCTGCTGATTCGGCAACGCTCTCTTTTGGCTATAACGATAGCGATTTGGCAGGCGACAAAAGCTGGCGTTGTTATTCCGTCATCTATTCTGATGCTGTTTCCTGCAGTCAGCCTGTACGCAGCGAAGCGGCACTGGCCCTGCTGCCCCCCAGTGAGGTGGAAGGCGATGTTCAGCTCGCAGACAACACTTCCCTTTACCTTGGGAAGGTGAATTATCAGGGTTCAGTGACATCAACGGGCAGCAGTGCGATGACGCTGGCTTCCAACGCACACTGGACGATGACCGGCAACAGCACTATTAAATCGCTCCTGGCAAAACGTGGAGCAACGCTTTCAACTGTGCCTTCAGAAAGCTGGAGTGCCAAAACCCTGTCTGTCGACAGACTGAATGCCACAGGTTTAAACCTGATGTTGGGCGTTAAACCCGCTACGCTGGAAAGCGATAAACTGATTGTTAAAGACGTAGCAAGCGGCGGGGATAACCTGCTGGATGTCAGCCTGTTCATGAGCGGGCAGAATGAGGTTGCGCTGAAACAGGATCTGGTGATGATTGATGCCCCAGCGGGTACCTCACACAGTTATTTCTCTTTTGCAGACAACTTCAGCGGCTTTAGCGTTTACACGCCAAATTATCAGGTGAAAGACGAAAACAACCGTGTTTTATGGGTACTGAAAAATAATCAGACGATTGAATCTGAACCCAATCCGCAACCGACCCCAGAAACTGACGTCACACCTGAGCCAGAACCTGCACCAGCACAGGACATGACGCCAGATCCTGCGCCGGCATCAGACGCGACGCCGGAACCCGAGTCAGTACCGGACGTGACGCCCGCGCCCGCCCCGGAATCAGATGCGACGACGGAACCCGCGCCAGCACAGGATGTGACGCCAGCGCCCGCAGCCACACCCGATTCCGCATCGCTGCCAGATGTGCCGGCTGAAGAGAATGCGACTGCTGAGCAGGCTACTGCTGACATAGTGAGAGAAGAAGAGCCAGCAGAAACGGCGACATTCAATCCGGATGACTGGTTCTCTGTTTCCGACAATCTGCCACTGATTCAGCGAACGCGTGCCTTAATTGCTTCACGGCAGTACATTTTAAGCGAAGCTGTGAGTCAGTTGCACAACCGTACCGACAGCCTGCGCGCTTCGCCAGAAAACAGCGGTTCATGGGCCACTATTGAACAGAGAAAAGGGCATTTCCTGGGACTGGACAGTAGCCAGCAGACGCTGAATGTAGGCTGGGACAGCCACAACGGTACGCAAACAGCGGGTATCAGCGCCAGTTACACCCAGGGTGAAATCAAAGGGGCTGGCCATGAAAAACATCGACTGGCGACAGTGGGGATTTACTCTTCCTGGCAGTCTGATGTCGGATGGTTTGTCGATGCGGCCAGTTATTACATGCACCTCAATCAGGAAATATCGCTGGATCCTGCCTTATATATCCACGCCAGTAAGAAAGAGAGTCAGATGCTGACGGGCAGCCTGCGGTCAGGTTATCAGTTTGGTCTGTCTGACAATACGCTGTTCATTTCACCCTACGTGGGCGTCAGTGGTGGCATCCTGTCTGGTTACACACTGAGAGGAAAAGATGCCGGCGTTTCACTGAGTTCATCAACACCTTATTTCACGACCACAGGCATTCTGGTACAGAAACGCGGGCTGGGTGCATGGCTGCCAAAGGTGAATCTGAATGCGGGCATCGAATATCAATATTCGCCGGGTGAAAAGGGCTCAACGACTACGCTATCAGACCGCCAGTCGAGTCGAAAATATAGCGCCTGGTCTGATAACCGTTATCGCAGCAGCATTGGTCTTCAGGGCGTTATTACCCCTGATCTTGCACTCACTGCGAAAGTGGATACCAGTTTTGGTGGTGAATTTAAAACGGATTATAGCGGTCTGATCGGTCTGTCATACCACTTCTGATCATGCAGCTTCTCCTGCTTGCAGAGCATCACCTCAGTACCGGGTGATGCTCTGCATGATCCGCGAATTCACTTTTTAACTGAACCAATCAGCACACCAGCCGCCAGACCTCTGCCGGCACTTCAGTATAGGTCTCATTCATTATCAGCTCAGCTTTACGATGATCGTAAGCACCTTCAAAGGAAGAGAGATCGTCATAAGGCAATTTTTTCCGCATATAGCTTGTCACGATATCCAGGATATCCGTGGAAGGGCAATTTCTTAATTTTTCCAGATAATAGACTTTGTTCATAATATGTTTGCAGATGTTACTCATTAAATTGAGCCAGCGGCTAAGCTGATTTCCGCAGGCTCGTGGTTATATCCAGGCTGTCAGCAAAAAGCGCGCTGGCAATGAAAAGCCTGTTGAATGAACGATTTTTATCCGGCTACGTCAGGTATTAATCCTCCCTGCGGATTAGCGCATTGATTATTTGCTGAGACGAAGTGCTCTTCCATAATCCCATAGCAGATTAAACAAACAGGTATAAACCAGAAAGAACAGCACCAGCCCGCATTCAAGTTTTAACGCTGAAAGCAGCGTGATATCCAGCCACCATGCAGCAAACGGGATTAATGCCATCAACAGACCCGCTTCGAATAACAGGGCATGAAGGCATCTTACCCACCAGGATTTTTTCATGCCTTTTCGCATCAGGAATCCGTCGAACAGCAGGTTAAACAGATAGTTCCATCCCATCGCCAGTGATGAGGAGGCTACCGTCAGCAGTGCCGACTGCACAGGCGCCGCGGAGGCGCAGATCATCAGAATGATGAACACCAGACAGTTGGCGACCACCTCAAAGACAATGGCATGCAGCACTCTTTCTGTGGTGGTGCGCATCGGGGATAAAGAGTGTTCCAAACCAGATTCTCATAACGTCGTCAGCACGCTGTCCGGTTCTCGCTAAACATGCAGTTCACAAACGTTAAGCCGGACCAAAAGCAATATTAACGCCACCCAGAAGTCATTAAAGATTAAAGCTGCGAAAATCGCATATATAGTTTTTTATTTTAGTATTCAGGTCGGCTATGGTTTTTTAGCCTGAACGGGGCGTCTATGTTGGGCGTCAGGTTAAGTGACAACCCTTATCGGGACGAGGTTAACGGTGAGGACAGCGGCCGCTTCACTTCCGCCGCAATGGTCAGCGTAATGTTGACGCGATCGTCTACCACGCCGACCAGCCGATCCACCCGGAATGCCGTGCGGGAAATCGCGGTCGAGGCATGCAGGGCCAGCGAATCTGAGGCGGGGTCAAAGGCCTGTCCGCTGTCGAGCGTGGCCAGCATCACCACTGGCCGGCTGACATCTTTGACCGTTAACAACCCGAAAATCCGGTAATCAGCACCCCCCATCGAGGCAACGCGGCTGCTGACGAAGTGAATCTGTGGGTAATGCTCTGCATCAAAAAACAGATCGCTTTTCAGTTGCCAGGTTAACAGCCTGTTTGAGGCGACCAGCGTCGCGACCGGAATGGTGACGTCAATATGGTCATCACGCTCTTCATCAGGATTAAGCGTCACCGTGCCGGTCACGCCGCGCAGTGTGGCCTGAGAAAAGTCATGACCAAAGGCACGCCATGAAAGGCCGATCGACGTTTTCTCAGGCGCGATGGTATAGGTAACGGGGGCGGCGTAAAGCGCCGGGCTGAACAAGGCGAGCAGAGCGTATAAGCAGGCGACACGGTTCATCACTATTTTCTCATTCTGAGCGGGCTCAAACCCTGACGCCTGAATCCGCGATTTTATTGACTTTGTAACACTGTTTTACCTTTCTGTCGTGACGTATGTGACAAATATTAACGCACTGTCATCTGACATTCACGAAACGTTAACGGTGACCGCCGTCTCAGCGCAAAGATAACGGGAAATATTAAGAATACATTAAGGTGAAAATAAGAACTGCGGCGTTCGCCGGGACTGTAAAAAGGCGGAGATTAATCGTCTTCGTTCTTCAGTAAGCTATTTTTGTCTGAGTGGATCGCTGATCGGATGGAATCGAAAGCTGATAATCCAGCGGCGGATTGCGTTGTTTTATAAACAAATCATCAATCAATCAAAAAGAAGTCTGCCCGGAGGCGATATTAATGCATGTCGGTGAACTTTTTCAGAAATGACCAAATGAACCCTGCGTTAATTTATTGTTATTCATTCCCTTCATTTAATGTTCAGTTAACTTTCGTGCGCTAGTTTGTATTACCAGTCCGGCAACCCCTATTCCAGAAATGGACGCCTGGGGTAAATAACATCTCTGCTGGCGGATGATAAATCGCTATTTAAGTTCTGTTTCCGGCGTTGTGCCTGATTAAGTTCGCGCGATCGCTTATGGGTTTGATCTGCAGGAGTTTTAGCATGGATTTTTTGCCTTTTTCCCGTCCCTCATTGGGGGATGAAGAGCTGTCAGCCGTGAAAGCGGTCTTTGACTCGGGCTGGATCACAACCGGCGCTCAGTGCGCCGGACTGGAGCAGGCCTTTGTCCGGCTGACCGGCAACCCGCACGCCATTGCGGTCAGCTCTGCCACCGCCGGAATGCACGTCACGCTGATGGCAATGGGAATTGGGCCCGGTGATGAGGTTATTACGCCCTCCCTGACCTGGGTTTCCACGCTGAATCTGATCACGCTGCTGGGCGCCACGCCGGTCATGATCGATGTGGACCCTGATACCCTGATGGTGACGCCGGAACTGATTGCGCAGGCGATTACGCCCCGGACCCGCGCCATTATTCCGGTCCATTACGCTGGCGCACCGGTCGATCTTAACCCGATCTATCAGCTGGCTGAGCAGCATAACATTGCCATCATTGAAGATGCGGCACATGCAGCAGGCACGACCTACCACGGACAGCCGATCGGACACCGCGGTACGGCAATTTTTTCGTTTCACGCCATTAAAAATATCACCTGCGCGGAAGGTGGCCTGGTGGTGACCGATGACGCCGCGCTGGCCGATCGCATACGCAGCCTGAAGTTTCATGGTCTGGCCGTTGATGCTTTTGATCGCCAGACGCAGGGCCGTCTGCCGCAGGCAGAAGTGATGATGCCCGGCTTTAAATACAACCTGCCCGACATCAGCGCAGCCATTGCGCTGGTGCAGTTACAGAAACTGCCCGGTTTTATTGCACGCCGCCGCGAGATTGCCGAACGCTATCTTGCCGCGCTGCGCGCACTGCCGTTCACGGCGCTGTCACTGCCCGCCTGGCCTCATCAGCATGCGTGGCATCTTTTTATTATCCGCATTGATGAACGCCAGTGTGGCCTGTCGCGTGATGCGTTTATGCAGGCGCTGAAGGCGCGCAATATCGGCAGCGGTCTGCATTTCCGGGCCGCCCACACCCACAAATATTATCGCGAGCGCTATCCCGATTTACGTCTGCCCGCCAGTGAACGCAATAGCCAGCAGATGTGTTCGATTCCCCTGTTTCCCTCAATGACGGACCAGGATGTCGAGCGCGTCATTCAGGCGCTGAATGACATTGCCGGAGTCTGATATGGGCGAGAATAAACCGATCAACAGACTCTCCGTGGTTATCCCGGTCTACAACGAGCAGGAGAGCCTGCCGGAGCTGCTTCAGCGCACCGCTGCCGCCTGCGACACACTGCAGATGGACTATGAAATCCTGCTGGTGGATGACGGCAGCAGTGACCGTTCCGCCGGGC